>SVJK01000075.1 GCA_015069015.1 Oscillospiraceae bacterium | reverse complement strand
TCGGCTGTCACTGGGTGGCTTGAGGTATGCAGAAATGTATATCCTAGATAGATAGTTGTCATATACAGAACCCGGCTTACGATTTGCTCTTAAAATTAAAATAAGGGAGTGTAAATTAATTCAGTAAATTAATTTACACTCCCTTTATTGTTTATATTGAAAAATTAAGTATTATATGGTAATATTAAAACAATATAAAATACATTGATAATTATAACAAACCCTGTTGGAGGCAGTTTATAATGTACATAATAAAACCTGTATTATCAAAAACAAATGAAAAGAATAATAACACTCTCATTTTTGCATCTTATGAGCTTCAGAAATATCTTGGTTATGTCATAGATGATGATATTTCAATAATTCCCGCAAACGCAGAATTTAAAACTAAACCAAACACTGTTTTTCTTATGATAAACCAAAATTTAAACATTTCCGGAATTTCAGATCCTGAACTTGACGATGCCATACATATTGATATAAAGGACTGTTCAGGCATAATTTCAGGAACAAATGCCCGAAGTGTTCTGATTGGCGTGTACAGATATTTAAAAGAACTTGGATTTGCATTTTTGAGACCGGGGAAGGATGGAGAGTATTATCCTGATAAATTCAGATTTAAAGATGTGAATCTTACAGAAAAATCCTCATATCGTCATAGAAGTGTATGCATTGAAGGTTCTGTATCTCAGGAAAATCTTATGGATATGATTGATTGGATACCGAAGGCATCGATGAACGGGTATTTTATGCAGTTTCAGATACCGAGGGTATTTTTTGACAGATGGTATCTTGAAGAAACTCCATTCAGAGAAAAGCTTGAACTGACAAATGAAGAAATTCTTTTAATAGTGTCTCTTGCAGAAGAGGAAATCAAAAAAAGATCTCTGATGTATCACTCAGCAGGTCACGGATGGACTTGTCAGGTGGTGGGAATCGATGGAACAGCCTGGGAAAAACACGAAGAACCGGAAGAAAAATATCGCTACAGACTTGCCCTTGTAAACGGAGAGAGAAAACTTTGGGAAGGTATTCCTCTCAACACAAATCTTTGCTATTCAAACTTTGAAGTGAGAAATATTCTGACTGATAATATAATTTCATACTGTAAATCCCATCCGGGACTATCATATCTTCATTTTTGGCTTGCAGATGCTTTCAACAATAACTGCGAATGTGAAAATTGCAAAGGTACAAACATATCAGACTACTATGTGATGATGCTCAATGAACTCGACGAAAAACTGAAAAAAGAGAATCTTGACACAAGAATAGTTTTTCTTTTATACTTTGACCTTTTGTGGAAACCTGAGGTTGAAAAAATAAAGAATAAAGACAGGTTTGTTCTTATGTTTGCACCAATCACAAGGTCATACTCTTCCTCATATTGCACCGAGGCAAAAGGTGAGACAAAGCCCTATGAATACAATAAAATAGATCTTCCGAAAGATGTTGGTGAGAACTTAGCATATCTTAAAGAATGGCAAAAGGAATTTGACGGAGACAGTTTCGATTTTGACTATCACTTCATGTGGGATCACTACTACGATTTTCCTCAGTATAATCACGCAAAGATTTTAAGCGGTGACATAAAGAATTTAGAAAAAATCGGTCTTGACGGCCTTGTCAGTTGTCAGATACAAAGAGCATTTCTTCCAACTTCTCTCAATATGAATATAATGGCTGAAACCCTGTGGAATAAAGATGCTGATTTTGATTCTGTAACATTAAAAACCTTGGAGAAAGAATTTGGCTCTGAATATAAATTCGTGATTGACTATCTTTCATTTCTTTCAGATAACGGATGTGCAAAAGCAATCAGAGAGGAAGAAAGAATCAGCACATCTGAAAACATTGCATCTCTTGATAAATCCATAGAAAAAATAGATTGCTCTGCTTCTTTTATAGAAAATCAAATATCAAATTCAGATGATAATCAGAAAACGAATGCGTGGGAAAAACTCAAGTTTTTCTCGCAGTTATATAAAGAGATGCTTTTAACCTACAAACAAATTGCAAAAGGAAATACAGATGTTGACATAAGCCATATTAAAAAACTTGCTTTAGAAAACGAAATGAGATTCAGGGACGAATTTGATGCCATGTACTTTTTGCATACGTTTTATATAAATACTGTACCAAGATTACAAAAACAATAATATTGTCCGAGGTGAATTATGAAGAAAATCAGATGGGGAATTGTAGGTCCCGGGTTTATTGCCAATAAATTTGCAGATGCACTTTCAAACGTAGATGATGCAGTTCTTTTCGCAGTCTCATCAACAAATGTTTCAAAGGCGGAAGATTTTGCAAGGATTCATAACATTCCTAAAGTGTTTGAAACCTATGAACAAATGGCAATTTCAGATGAAATAGACGCAGTATATATTTCCACAATACATCCGTTTCATAAACCAAGTGCAGAAATTTTTATTAAAAACAAAAAACACGTTCTTTGCGAAAAACCCCTTTGTGTAAACGCAAATGAGGCAAGAAAACTTCAATCTCTTGCAAAAGAGAATAATGTTTTTCTTATGGAAGCAATGTGGACAGCCTTTTTGCCTGCAATAGAATGTGCAAAGAAACTTGTGTCGGACGGCGTAATCGGTGAAGTCAAAAGTACAAGAGCGAGTTTTTGTTACCGCATGGAGCCATCAGAGGATCCAAAACTTTTTGATAACTCTCTTGCGGGCGGTTCGCTTCTCGATGTGGGTGTTTACGGATTGTATTTTTCATCTCTCTTTTCAAAAGGTAAACCCGAATGTATAAGTTCAGTTTCAAGAGTGGAAAACGGTGTTGATCTTCAAATGGAGGTATTGCTTAGGTATCCGTCAAATGTTTTGTCTTTGGTATCCTCTGCAATTGACCTTGAAAAAGAGGAAGATGCGGTTATATATGGAACGGAAGGTATGATTACGATACCCCATTTTTATCGTGCTGATACACTTTATGTGAAAAAAGGTGACAGTCAAAAGTGCATTGAAAAACCCTTTTTGGGAAACGGATTTGAAGAAGAAATCATCCACTTTACAGAGTGCGTAAATAATAACCTTTCCCAAAGTCCCATACATCCTTTGGAAAAATCAATAGAGATTCTTGAAATTATGGATGAAATAAGGAAAAACGATGGCATTATATATGCAGATTCGGACAATTAATAAAGCCATAAATGACATTGATGTATTACTGATTTTTTGATAATATAAGTACAGGAGTTAAGTTATGAAAGAGATAAAATTTCCATATGGAAAAACACATATGAGTTACAATTTTGACGAAAGTGAACTTCTTGGAATTCTGACTTCATCAATCGAAGAGTATACACCTGAAAAGGGACAGGATGAACTTGTTATTGAGTCTATGGAAAATCCTGTCGGAACAGAAAAACTGTCTGTTCTTTCAAAAGATAAAAAGAAAGTTGTCATAATAGCAAGTGACCATACAAGACCTGTTCCAAGCAAAGTCATAATACCTCATATGTTGAAAGAAATCCGAAAAGGTAATCCTTGTGCAGACATAACCATACTCATTGCAACAGGATGTCACAGGGGTACAACAAAAGAAGAACTCACCAGTAAGTTTGGCGAAGAAATTGTAAAAAATGAGAAAATATATGTTCACGATTGCGATGAAACATATATGATGGAATCCATAGGAACTCTTCCTTCAGGAGGAAACTGTGTAATAAACAAACTATGTCTTGAAGCAGATCTTCTTGTGTCTGAAGGGTTTATTGAACCTCACTTTTTTGCAGGATTCTCAGGCGGAAGAAAAAGTGTTCTGCCCGGAGTATCAGCAAGAGAAACAGTTCTTGCCAATCATTGCTCCGAGTTCATAGCAAATCCATATTCGAGAACCGGTATTCTTGAAAATAATCCTATACATAAAGATATGCTCTGGGCTGCAAAAAAAGCAAACCTTGCATTCATTGTAAATGTTGTTCTCAACGAAAAGAAAGAAGTTATATATGCCGTTTCAGGAGATGTTGAAAAAGCCCATAAAAAAGGCACAGATTTTCTTTCGTCTCTTTGCTGTGTAAAATCAAAACCTGCCGATGTTGTAATTTCGACAAACGGTGGATATCCTCTTGATCAGAATATCTATCAGGCAGTAAAAGGAATGACTGCAGCCGAAGCAACTGTAAAAGATGGCGGAGTTATAATTATGCTTGCATCGTCAACAGACGGATGCGGAGGAGAGCATTTCTTCAATCAACTTTCCTTGGAAAGTGACATAGAAAAAACAATGAAAACATTTTTGGAAAGAGGCAGAAATCAGACACAGCCCGATCAGTGGCAGTCACAGATTTTAATAAGAATTCTTTTGAAGTCAACAGTTATCTATGTTTCAGAAATGGATGACGAAACAATCGAAAAACTTCATATGATTCCTGCTCATTCTCTCAAAGAAGCAATGGAAAAAGCAAGAAAAATTATAAATAAGGAAAAAATAACCATAACTGCAATTCCTGATGGTGTAGCAGTTATGGTGTTGTGATTAAAAACTCTTACTTGTCATTTCTCTTTTTAGTGTGTGACCTTTTTCCTGTTTATATATTTTGCAAAGATGTGCGCCGTCAAAAAATCCAAGATTTTCAGCAATTTCGTTTAGCGTAAGATCAGAGTTTGCCATTTCTTCTGCATGAGTCAGACGGATTTTGTTTCTGTATTTTATCGGTGCGATACCGCCTGAATAATCTTTGAATTTCCGAAGAAACGTCGATTCACTCATGTGACACATATCTGCAAGTTCTTTTGTTGAGAAATTGATGTTTGTTTTATTCTCTATTGCGATAATTGCCTGCATAATATCACTGTAAATATTGTCAAAATCGGATCTGATTTCTTTGGGCGTAAAAAGTTCATCAATAATGGAAAACATTTCCCCTTTGAGTCGCAAAATGTTTCTTGCGGGATTCATTGTAGAGTAAAGCACCATTTTGAATTTTTTAAAAAGCAATCCAAAATCATCATGGGCAACGAGCCTGACTTTGTCATTTAAATATATTTCTTCATCATCTGAATTTTTAATGCTGAAGGAAATGCCTATTCCATCTATGGGCATGTCTGTGTTACAGCAAAATGAACGGTATTTTGTCCCGTGGGGAATAAAAATAATATCCCCCGGACCAATGGAACACACAAGTTCATCCTCAACCGTATAACTTCGAGTATTTTCTATCTGATAGTAAATCAGATGATTGTTTCTTCCGCAAGTTTCATAGTTGTAGGTTGTGTAATCTCTTTTGCCCATTCTGTATGCCACAACGTCGGTAAATTGACAGTCAATGCCGCACAGTTCTTTTGAATTTATAATCATATAAACTCCCATCCGGCTATAAGCCTTTGTATTTTACAATGATAATTATAAAATATATCAAAAAATTATGCAATACTAACTGTTCTTATATTTAAATACTTGACGGTTTTATACAATAAATGTACTGCTTTGTCTAATGAAATACACTTTGAAAGCGGTTATAATGGCGTTGTGACAATGATGAAGGCAATAAACTTCACAAATTTTGAAAGGATGAAAGAAATGAGTAAAAAAACAAGAGTAGGAATAATCGGTACGGGTAATATTTCAATATACTGGGCACATTACCCTGAATACAAGCAGGTAGATGAATGTGATATTTCTGCTATCTGTGATATTGACACAGAGAAACTTAAAAAAGTCGGTGATGAACTTGGCATCCCCGAAAATAGACGTTTCACAGACTACAATGACCTTATTGCCTGTGAAGATGTTGACGTTGTAGATATTGCAACATGGAACAGCGTTCACTGTGAAATTGCGGAAGCCGCTGCACGCGCAGGCAAATCATTCAGCATTGAAAAACCTGTAGGCATGAATTATGCTGAGGCAAAACACCTTGAAAAAGTTGCAAAAGAGTGCGGAGTTGAATCTTTTGTATGCTTAAGTTGGAGATACCGCCCATACACAAGATATCTCAGATACCTTATTGAAAATGGCAAAGCAGGAAAACTCTATCACATAAACGTTCGTTGTATCAAAGATTCAGGTCTCTGGGAAGGCAGAAAAAGAGAATGGAGATTTGATAATGAAAGAGCAGGCTCCGGAGTTTTGGGAGACCTTGGATCTCATATGTTTGATATTGTTCACTTCTGCGGAGAAAAATTCAAAGAAGTATATGCAAAATGGGGGATTTTCATTAAAGAAAGACCAAGTGAAGAAACAGGAGAAATTCTCCCTGTTGATACAGATGACTGGTGCAACATTACTGCAGAACTCGAAAGCGACACAAGTTGTACAATTCAACTTTCAAGATGTGCAACAACAATTCCTGACCTTGTAGAATTTGAAGTTTTCGGTTCAAAAGGAAAACTCAGATATGTTCATCTTGCAGGACAGCACACTCTTGAATTTACAGATGCAAAAACAAAAGAAGTTGAAAAACTCACACCACCTGCAGAATTTAACGCACTTCAGTCCCAGTCATTCATAAATCTTATGAATGGAATTGAAGATGAATATACGGCAAAAATTCATCATGGTCTTGAATGTCAGGCTGTAATTGACGCAGCACTTTTATCTGCAACAGAAAACAGACCTGTAAAAATTTCAGAAATTACAGGCTGATAAAAGTATCACCCTTTGAGGAGTTATCTTCTCAAAGGGTGATGTAGGATAACGAGGTAAAACATGTCAAAATCAACTTTAAGATGGACGAAGAGGGGTAAGCATAATGTCGCTTTTGAAGGAGCCAATAAAGGGCAAAACATTAAAAATTGAACATTTTCCCACCACATATCAGACACTCATATTCAGACTTTGGGATAAGGTTAGTCCGGAAAGACTTGCAAAGGTTATTGAAACATCGGTGCAAAATGTTACGGATGCTGCAAAAGCTATGGGCATAGATTGTTTTGCACGCGCAGATGAATGGATTGACAGAGGATATATTTCCATTCTCCGTGCAGTATGGAATCTTCTTCCGATTGAACAGATATACACCCTTCTGGATTGGGACAGAGAAAGACTTGAGTATATTCTCAAGGAAGATGACTTCCTTTGGATAAAACTTGGTGAGAAATGCGATTGTCCACCGGTTTTATACAGAGAACTCACCGAAGAAGAAAAGGAGAGAACATCTCAAATCAGAGAGTGTGTTGTAAATGAAATTCTTCCTCTTTGTCAAGGTGAGGCTGAAATGCCTTTTGATTTTTTTGCAGAAAGATATGCTCCTTTGGGAAAAAATATAAAGAGAGCGGTTAGTGTTGACTCTACCTGGTGTCTTAAAGTTGAAACAGATGACGAAAACGTTGGTGTATATGCCAAAGATTTCCTGACATATGCTAAAAGATACGGAATATCATTTGCAAATTCGTCAGAGAAGAAAATTATTTTTCGTCTTGATGCTGAAGGAGATGACGAAGAGTACAGAGAAATTGATATCAGAGAAAATATAATTGATATAAACGCTTCAAATCATATGGGCATCATCAGAGGAATTCACGACATCAAAAATCTTGTTGATAAATCGGGAATGTTTTCTTTTGACGAGAAGAAATATGTGTATAAAACAAAAGTAAAAACAAGATTTGTATATCCCTTCTGTTCTCTCTATACGGATGTTCTTGACAAAGATATAAACATCTCATTTCCGGACGAAATGCTTGAGGAATACGGGAAGTGCGGAGTGAATGGTTTGTGGATTCAGGGAATATTTTATAAAATCCTTCCTTATCCCTTTGATCCTTCCCTCAGTGAAGGCTGGGAGGAAAGAATTGAAAGACTGCGTCAGATTACGCAAAAGTGCGCAAGATACGGCATAAGAATATATATGTATATTAATGAGCCGAGAGATATGCCCGTAAAGTTTTTTGAAAAATATCCCGACCTCAAGGGGGCATCTCAGACTCCCGGCGTGGCATGCTTGTGTTCTTCCGATCCGCGTACTCATAAATATCTTAAAGATACTATACAAAAACTTTTGGAAGAAGTTCCGCTCCTTGGCGGTCTTATCAATATAACACAGTCGGAAAATAATGTACTTTGCTGTTCAAGAGGTATAGAAAAGAAATATTTTCCGCCCGATATAGAGGTTGTACCTTGTCCTGTATGCTCAAAACGTAAAGCGTCAGAGGTTACGGCAGAGATTATAAAAACTATGGCAGATGCCGTGTCCGAAGTTAGCGACACTTGTAAATTCTTTACCTATACATGGGCGTGGGAAAACTATTTTTCCTATCAATATGAAGACCTTATTGACCGCATACCTCAAAATTCCATTGTTATGCAGGTCAGTGAAGATAAAATGCCTCTCAACATTGGTGGTGTTCCGGATATCATAGGAGACTATTCTCTTTCAGTTGTAGGTCCCGGTGAAACCGCAAAAAGACTTTGGAAAAGAGCAAGAGAAAGAGGTATTGAAGTTGGTGCGAAAGTTCAGGTTAACACATCATGGGAATGTTCAACAGCACCATTTCTTCCTGTTTATGAAAAGGTAACACAGCATATGAAAAACCTCACAGAAGAAGGGGTTGAACATATGATGCTTTCATGGACTCTTGGAGGATATATGTCGGACAACTTGAAAATTGCATCAGCATTTTTCACAGATAGCGGTGAGGAGTTTTCATATGACAAAATTCTGGAAAACTCATACGGTGACTATGCAAAGGAAATCAAAGAAGCAGTTGGATATTTCTGCAAAGGT
>SVJK01000074.1 GCA_015069015.1 Oscillospiraceae bacterium | reverse complement strand
CAGGTCAAAACTATTATATCACAATCGGAGGATTTATTACTCATCGGTTAACCTCTATTGAACCACGCGACTATCGCGTGGTTTTCGTTATACAATGAAATGTACCTTTCGGCACATGAAATGACAACGCAGTTGTCATGATATGAATTCCTTTGGAATTCATTAAAGTTAAAACTCGCCAAAGCGAGTTTTTTCCATAATGTCTGCATAGCAGACATTTCATGCTGCGAAGCAGTATTTCATGAAACCGAAGGTTTCATTTCATGCACCATAAGGTGCATTTCATTCTCACAGATTGAAAATCAATCAGTGAGACAAAATTTCTCCCTCGTTCACAAGAACTTCATCATCACCTGCATCAATTCTTGAAAGGTACAGATTTTCTATCCTTCCTTGATTTACAAGAAAAGGCATAGGAGTGGAGAGAGAATTGGTCTGAGTTGCACAGTCAACACACAAATTGGTTATACAGGTATTGGGATCAATGCCTATTGTGGGATTTGTGCATACTGTTTCGTTTCTGTGAACATGGGAGATAGAGAGGTTTTTAATGTTCATATCCGACGCAATCCAGATAAGCGGTCTTCTGTTGCCGGGCACATCCTTTGTTCCTTTGCACAAGGAAGCATAAATGTTATCAATTGTTATATTTTCAAATCCGCTTCTCGTATCACCGGGGAAAAATTTTGAAATTACAATTCCATCGGCATAGAAGGTGCCATACACATTTGTTATGTGAATGTTTTTAACAGCATTTTTAACAGATAAAAGTCTTACCGCACTGTGACAGTTCTGAGCATAGATTCCGTCAACAGTTATGTTTTCAACGGGTCCATGAACAAAGTCGTCGGATGTTATGGCAACCATATCATCATGGCATGCTCCCTTAAGATTTCTGATGACGCCATTTTTGCATCCGCCCTCAACGTGAATCCCGTCCATGTTCCAGAGTTTCGGACTGCCTTCTGTATAGTCAAACTGAATATTTTCGATGGTAAAGTCTTTAACAAATGCAAGGTCGGCGCCAAAGGTGACAGGGTTTTTTATGGTAAGGTTATTCATTGTGAAGCCTTTTATTCCATTAAATACGAAGCACATTCCAAGATATATTCCAAATCTCTGACGAACGGATTTGTCAATTTTGTTTTCTTTCACCCATTCTCTGTACACCATACCCGTTTCGGGGTTTGGATAGTGGAGAGGATTGGGATATTGCTCTTTGTGATTCATATCCCATATGCCACCTGATATGGTGATATTTTCATTGAAGTTTTCAACATCCGCATTTTCAATCATTGTGCAGTTTGAATCTGGCATAAGACGAATGAGAGTATACCTGTCAAGACGTAGTTCCTGATTTGAATGAAGTTTAAGACAGGAACTTATGAAGTAGTGTTTTTTGGGAGACGGAAGATACACAAGACTTGCCCCTGAATCAAGCATTTCCTGAATTGCGGGATAATCGTCATGAATACCGTCACCGTATAAAATATTATTCATAAAAGCCTCCTTGTTTTGCATCGTAATTGAGTTGTTCTATAGATAATCACATTGAAAACAGCACTATACCCACAGTGCAAAGTATGATACTTGCCAATATATTTTTTGTGATTTTTTCTCTGAAAAATATTCCTGCTGAAAGCGCAGTAAAGATTATTGTGCCGCCTGTAATTATTGGATAGATTATGGATGCATCAATGGTGCGTGCGCCGTCCAGTTGTATGTAAGATGAAAGGGAAGTTATAATAACCGTGCAAATGCAGATATATATCCAGTGAAATGAACTTTTGACCGGTTTATTATTTGGCAGGGGTTCTTTTTTGTTTTTCAAAAACATAATTAGCGCAAGGGAGAAAATAACTCTTGCGATTCCCATTAAGATTATAAAATCAACAGTTCCCACAGTTTCATACGTCGTTTCCACCTGATGGAGTTTTGAAACCGCACTTACACCGCCGTTTAAAAAGAAAACAAGAATACACAAAAGAAGTTGTTGCAGGTTTATTTTCTCTTTTGAAAAGTTTGTCATCACCACGCCGAGAACTGTTACAATAAGACCGATTGTTTTTGTGATATTTGACGGTTCATCAAGAAAAATCAGCCCCATGAAATACGGAACAATCATACCGCCCGTCATCAGAAACAGAGTGTAGAGAGCAACTGTTCCCATTTTCATGAGTTTCAAACTTACAATGGTGTATAAAGTGGTAAATGCAGACTGAAGAAATGCCATCAGAAAAGAATAGGGCGTAAATCCTGCTGAAAATCCATTTATACACAGGAAAATGATGATTGTGAAAATTCCTGTCGCACATGACCATCTGAAACCGACATATGAAGATGTGCCTTCCGTTTTCTGATATATCTTGGTGAAAATAAATGATAAAGATGTCAAAAGTGCTGAAAAGATAATAAGTGCGTATGCCATAATGTTTGTTCCTTTCTTTCTGGCAATATCGTATAACATAATATTATCATAAAAAAACATAAAAAATATTGATTTTTCACCATAAAATATGTTAAAATCACCACAGAAGGTGGTATAATGAAAAAAACAAATACAAAGCAGTTCCGGGGAGTTAATACTTTTGGTTTTACTGTGAATTACGCTGAGATTACCCGTGATAGTGTACACAACATTTTTGAGTCCCATATTCACGATGATTGCGAGATATACATAAATTTGAGCGGAGATGTTTCTTTTATTGTTGAGGGAAACATATATCCCCTGAAACATGGGGATATAATAATCACAAGACCTTTTGAATATCATCACTGCGTCTATCACAGTGACAAAATTCATAAACACTTTTGCATATCCTTTTCACCATCAGGAAATGAACATTTCCTTGACTTGTTTTTTGAAAGAAATCCCGGTCAGGGAAATTGTCTGTCCCTGTCCGGCGATGACACAGAAGTGCTGATATCACTTTGTCATAAAATGACAAAGGAAGAGGAAAACCCCATAAAAAGATACTACAACTTTTTTTCTCTTTTGAATCTTCTTTCCGATGCAAGAGTGGACAGTAAAGGGGAAAAACACTTTGATGATGTGAGTCTTGCCGTTGAATACATAAATTTAGAATTTGCCTATCCGATACGCATTTCAGACATTGCCAAAAAAGCAGGAGTGAGTGTGAACACTTTGGAAAGGCATTTTCAGGTGACGCTTTTTGTTTCCCCAAGGGAATATCTCAGAAAAAGAAGACTTGCCAATGCATGCAAACTTCTTTCGGATGGTGCAACAGTTACGGAAGCATCAGACAAAAGCGGATTTTCGGACTATTCAAGTTTTATATCTCTTTTTAAAACCACCTATGGTGTGACACCTCTTAAATATAAGAAATCAATTAAAAAATAGCAGAATAAATGTTTAAAATCTATTGACATCACACCTTCTTTGAATTATAATAAGAGTGCATGGAGATACGGAGTGCACTTGTTTTTTACAAAATAAGTGTATTTTTTTATGTAAAAAAAGTATGGAGGTAAAAAATTATGGCAAAGACAAATATTGTTGATTGGGAAACAATCACCAATTTTGTGATTGATTCATTTGTAGGGTACGGAGTTCCGGAAGAGGACGCAAAAATCTGTGCAGATGTACTTTTGGAATCTGACAAAAGAGGAATTGAATCTCACGGTGTCAACCGTTTTAAACCCGTATATCTTGACAGAATCAGAGACGGAATTCAAAATCCCGTCACCAATTTTGAAATAATAAAAGAAACTCCAACCACCGCCGTTGTTGACGGACATGACGGAATGGGACAGGTTATAGGCTACAAGGCAATGAAGATGGCAATTGAAAAGGCAAAAGAGTACGGTATGGGAATGGTGGTTGTGAGAAATTCCTGTCACTACGGCATCGCAGGCTATTATCCGTCAATGGCGTGCAAAGAAGGATGCATCGGCATGACCGGAACAAATGCCCGCCCCTCTGTTGCACCAACCTTCGGTGTTGAGGGAATGTTTGGAACAAATCCACTTACCATAGGAATCCCCACAGATGAAGATTTTGATTTTCTCATTGACTGTGCTTCGTCAATCACTCAGAATGGTAAGGTTGAATACTACGAAAGAATCGGTGAGGACGTTCATCCCGGAACCATAATCGGTCAAGACGGTGAACCTGTTGAGGGTGATGCAGGAGAGGCTCTCAAAATGATCAGAGGTGGCACTGCTGCTCTCACAACTCTTGGCGGCATCGGTGAAGCCCTTGGCGGCTACAAAGGTTATGGCTATGCAATGGTGGTTGAACTTCTCTCAGCAGTTCTACAGGACGGATTTTACGGAAAGGCTCTTGACGGAAAGGATGCAGATGGCAACAAATCGCCATATCATCTCGGTCACTTCTTCATTGCAATTGACACAAATCACTTCCTTGGAGAAGAACTTTGCAGAAAGAAAGCAGGAGACATCATCCGAAGCGTGAGAGCATCAAAAAAAGCACCGGGAGCAGAAAGAATCTATACTGCCGGTGAAAAAGAACACCTTGTGCGCCTTGCAAGAAAAGACGGCGTTCCAATAAATGAATCGGTACAAAAGGAAATTATTGAAGTTCGTGACGGACTCGGTCTTATACAGTATAAATTCCCATGGGAGGACTAAAATGGATATCAGACAGAAATCTTTAAAAAAACATTATGAATGGAAAGGGAAAATTGAAGTCGTTTCCCGCGCTCCGATAAATTCAAGGGAGGATCTTTCCCTTGCATACACCCCCGGTGTTGCAGAGGCTTGCCTTGAAATCAACAAAGATGTTAATAAATCTTATGATCTCACAAGACGTTCAAATCTTGTTGCCGTAATTACCGACGGAACTGCAGTTTTGGGTCTTGGTGACATAGGCCCTGAGGCAGGAATGCCCGTAATGGAAGGAAAGTGTGCACTCTTCAAAGAATTTGCAGATGTTGATGCTTTCCCCATTTGCATAAAATCAAAGGATGTTGACGAAATTGTCCGCACAATTCATCTTATTTCAGGAAGTTTTGGCGGAATAAATCTTGAGGATATTTCAGCACCAAGATGCTTTGAAATAGAAAAAAGACTGAAAGAAATATGTGACATTCCCGTTTTCCACGACGATCAGCACGGAACTGCAATTGTTGTTGCCGCTGCCCTCATCAATGCCATTAAACTTGTGAAAAAGGAAATTGGCAAGGTGAAAGTGGTAATAAACGGAGCAGGCTCTGCAGGAATTGCAATAGGAAAACATCTTCTTAATATTGGTGTAAAAAATCTCACATTCTGTGACCGTCACGGAATAATCTGTCTTGGCGATGAAAACAACAACCCTGCACAGGAGGAGGTTGCAAAAGTCACAAACCTTGAAAGGAAAAAAGGTGATCTTAAAGACGCCATGAAAGGCGCAGACGTATTTATAGGTGTTTCTGCACCCGGTGTTGTCACTCCCGAAATGGTGAAATCCATGGCATCCGATTCCATACTTTTCCCCATGGCAAACCCTGTTCCTGAAATTATGCCCGATCTTGCAAAAGAGGCAGGTGCAAGAGTTGTGGGAACAGGAAGATCGGATTTCCCGAATCAGATCAACAATGTTCTGGCATTTCCGGGAATTTTCAGAGGTGCTCTTGATTCAAGAGCCAGTTGCATCAATGAGGAAATGAAAGTTGCAACGTCTTTTGCCCTGGCATCTCTCATTCCTGATGATGAAATAACAGAAGAAAACATCATCGCTCCCGCTCTTGACAAAAGAGTGGCAAAAGCGGTTGCTGAGGCGGTTGTGAAAACCGCAAGGGAAACCGGAGTTGCCGGAATATGACAAAATTTTAAAAGCACAGGAGGCTAAAAATGAAATCTGCAAGAATTATAGCGGCAGTAAAAAGCGATGAAGGGCTTGAAATTGCCATAAAATCAGGTGTTGAAATCATCTTTTTGCTCTCTCCCAATATCGAAAAAATCAAAAATCAGGCAGAAATGGTGCACAACTGTGGCAAAAAAATTTTCATTCATCTTGATTTTGCCGAGGGAATCGGCAGGGATGAATATGGAATCCGTTTTGTCAAAAGTCAGGGAGTGGACGGAATAATCAGCACCCGCACAAACATTATAAAACTTGCAAGAAAACTCGGACTTTTCAGTGTTCAGAGATTTTTCATAGTGGACACTCAGTCCATAGATACAACTGTTGAATCCGCCGAAGCCTCCAAAGCAGATATGATAGAAATTATGCCCGGAACAATGTCCAAAGTCATAAAAAGACTGAAAGACAGACTGAAAATGCCTGTGGTTGCCGGAGGCCTGATTGAGACAGCGGATGAAATCAAAGAGGCAATAGATTGCGGTGCTGCAGCGGTATCAACGGGCAAAAGGGAACTTTGGGGGTAAACGGAATGGAACAGTTAAAAAAGAAAAAGTTGTTTCTTCTTGATATGGACGGAACAATATATCTTGGTGACACACTCTTTGACGGCACTCTTGATTTTCTGGAATATGTAAAGTCAATTGGCGGAAGATATATTTTTATGACCAACAATTCCTCAAAGAGCGTTGACAAATACATCGAAAAACTGAAGAAAATGTCGATTGATGCAACAAGAGACGATTTTTTAACCTCTGCAAATGCAACTGTCATATATTTAAAAAAGAAAAATTATAATCTCATATACGTTCTTGGAACAGAATCTTTCAAAGAACAGTTAAGGGAAGCAGGTCTTCCTGTAACAGACAGATTGGAAGACGGCATAGACTGTCTTTGTATGGGATATGACACAGAACTTACATACAGAAAACTTGAAGATGCCTGCATACTTTTAAAAGAAGACATTGCCTATGTTGCAACAAACCCCGACTGGGTTTGCCCCACATCCTACGGCTATGCTCCCGACTGCGGGTCCTTTAGTCAGATGCTTTGCCATGCAACAGGAAAAATGCCCTATTTCATCGGAAAACCTCAGCCTGATATGGCACTTCTTGCAATGGAAAAGGCAGGGTTTTCACCTGAAGAAACCCTTGTTATGGGTGACAGACTATACACAGACATTGCCTGCGGAAAAAACGCAAAAATAACAACTGCGTTCATGCTCAGCGGTGAGGGAACAAGGGATGACATTGAAAAAAGCGATGTGAAACCCGATTATGTTATTGAAAACATAAGAGAATTGTGCGATATTTTGAAGTCGTAAATCTCAAAATTGACAACGGAATTTGTGTGTGTTACAATTAATAAAACAGTCCATATAAACATGCTATGGTACAATAATATCAAACGTTAAAGTTTGGAGGAAAGGCCATGAAAAAAGTATTTATATTGTTGCTTTCTTTGTTTCTTTTGTTATCCTTTTTTGGCTGTGCGGAAAAAGCAGAAGAAAAACTTCCACGTGAAAAAGGAGACAAAACATACACAAATTCAAAAAGTAATAAAAAAGAAAAGAAAGAAAACATTCCCAAAGGTCTTAAGGTGAACAGCTACTATCTTGATCTTTTGGGAGAAGAAAAAGAAGATATTGACGAGCTTTTGGGCATAGGGGAATACTCCGATGAACTTGGAATGACCGACTATAAAATCGGTGTTATGATTGGTTGGAATTCTCTTGGCTTTGAGCCTGAAGAGGATAGCGAGGCGGTAAGTATAAGCCTTACTTTGGAAAATGTTTTTCACAATTGCCCCCAAACACTTACAACAGAGGAAATCTCGTCACTTTTCCCCGATTCTTATGTGGAATACAGCCCTATGGATGATGAGAATGTCTTAAATGTTAACTATAATGGTCTGACTCTTTCATTCTATCCCGATTTAGGTCTTAAACCGGATTCATATGCATTTATTAATTCCATGAACAAATATGCTCTTCCCTCCGGTGAATACTATGACGGTGAGATAACAGAGGAAGATATAAGACCTGATGAAAGTTACTATGAATACGCTGTATCTCACGATGGGGAATTTTGGGACATAAATAAAGATTGGAGAGACGATAGGGAATATTACTATCTTGCAGACGTTGACCGGGATTCAAAACAAGAAATGGTTGTGAAACTCGGATGCGGACTTGCCATATACAAAAAGACAGGGTCGGGTGTTGAAGAAGTATATAAAAATACTTTGCCCGACAGCTCCGGCTCTGTTTCGTATTATGTTGCAAATTATGACGGTGTGGACTACATTGCCTATAACAGTGCAAGCTCAAGCGGATACACGGTCCTCTACAAACTTTCCGGAAATGAACTTGTAAAAGCAAGGGTATCACAGACGATAGACGGAGAATATTTTATTGATGATGCTAAAGTATCCTTATCACAGTATGAAAGCTATCTTGACTCTATATCTTATCCTGTCGGTATGAAATTGGAAGAACTGAAGTGAAAAATTCAGGGTAAAGCTTAAAGGGAATAGAAAAAAAGATTCAGAATTGTCAAATCGAACTCAAAGCAAGGCAAAGCCGAGCTTTGAGTGGTAGCCCGAAGCTGTACAAAGGTACTGCGAGTGGTGAGATTTGGCAATAGCAAAAAGGCATATAATTGAAGAAAAACATCTGGAAACAGATGTTTCAGACTGTCGAAAAAGCCCGCACCGCAAAGTGCCGGGCTTTCTCTATAATATAAAAGTATTTAATAATTGAACATATATTTATGATGCTTTTGTCAATAAAATTGCCAAAAGCTATGATTTGAGGCACTTTGCTTGCTTCGTCATGGCTCATTGCCGTACCCTCGTACTGTCCGCTT
>SVJK01000073.1 GCA_015069015.1 Oscillospiraceae bacterium | reverse complement strand
TTTATATATAACCACTTTTCAAATTATCGCAAATGAGCCGCAGCCATATATAATGTATTAGGTAAAGAACACATCTGTTCAATGCCCTTTACATTATACTGCTTCCATTGTATATATTCTGGTTGTGTTTATGCTGGAATGACCTAAAATATCTGCGAGTCTTACAATGTCTTTTTCTAAAGAATAAAATGTTCTGGCAAACAAATGTCTGAGATTATGAGGAAAAACCTTACCTCTTTCAACCCCTGCACTCTCACAAAGGGTTTTCATCATTTTCCATATTGCAGAGCGGTCAAGGGGTTTGCCGGATTTTGTAACAAAGACAGAACCACAATATATGCCTTCCTGTTTTGTATAGCCAAGAAGAACTCTGCATAGTTTATCCGGAATCATTACAAGGCGCATTTTCCCTTTACATTTTATAACTGTCTGTCTTTCTTTCAGTGCCTGCACGGTTATGAATTTCAGTTCAGATACCCTGATTCCGCAGGAACATATGGTCTGCATAAGATAATACAGTTTCCGGTTGTTTCTTTTTTTAGCAGCCAATAAAAGTCTCCTGTATTCTTCAACAGTGAGTTCCTTGTCTTTTTGCCTGAAAATCTGTTTCTGAATTTTGAGAATTTTTACCTTCATATCAGGCTGATTGCAAAAATCAAAAAAACTGTTTATAGACGAAATAATAGAATTTACAGAGGAAGGCATAAAGCCTTCACTTATGTGCTTTTTATATGCCAATACTCTCTGCTTGTCTATCTCTTCCCCCTTTGTCCATAAAAAAAATGTTCTTACATCTCTCAAATATTTATCTATGGTCGCGTTTGACTTTTCTTCATTAATAAGATGTTTTTGAAACTTCCATATAAGATTCTCCGTTATTTTCATTATATGCACTCTCCTTTGTTATCATATTATCTGCTTATTCATATTTTTTATTATTAAGGCCTATTTGTCAATTCGATTTCCGATTCTTTGTGACAATTGACAGCAGGATTTATTTTTGATAATATATAGTATGCAATAAAATGTCGGAAAGGACAAATGGTTTATGAAAATATCCGTTCTGGATTCACTAACACTTGGAGGAGACCTTGATTTATCACCTTTAAAAAAATACGGCGAACTTAAAATCTATTCTTCCACAGATACCGAAGAAACACCGTCTCATTGCATGGATAGTGATATTCTTGTTATAAACAAAGTTAAAATTAACGAAAACACTTTGCCCGATCCGGGGAAAGTGAAATTAATATGCCTTTTTGCAACAGGTTTTGATAATGTGGACATAAACTATTGCCAAAAACATTCAATTGCTCTTTGTAATGTGGTTGGATATTCCACAGATTCCGTTGCACAACTCACCTGTGCCCTTGTGCTAAATCTTTCCTGCCGCATAAGTGAATTTTCAGACCATGTCACATCAGGTGACTATACAAAAGGCGGAGTTGCAAACTATCTTGTGCCTGTCTATAACGAACTTATGGGGAAAAAATGGGGAATTATCGGACTTGGCAACATCGGAAAAAGAGTTGCAAAGGTGGCAGAGGCTTTCGGGTGCAAAGTTCTGGTCAACAAAAGAACTCCGTCGGATGAATATGAAAATACCGATATTGACACTTTATGCAAAGAGTCTGACATAATCACAATTCACACACCCCTCACAGATGAAACCCGTCATCTCATAGATGAAAAAAGACTTTCTTTGATGAAGAAAAACGTGATTTTGGTAAACGTTGCAAGAGGTCTTGTGACAGATGAGGGTGCAGTGGCAAAAGCCGTAAAGGAAGGCAGAATCGGTGCTTTCGGATGTGATGTTTTTTCCACCGAGCCATTTGGAAATGACCACCCCTTTACAGAGATTATGCATCTTCCAAACGTTTGTCTCACTCCTCATATGGCGTGGGGTGCATATGAGGCAAGAATGAGATGCCTTGACGAAATTTGCAAAAACATTGAAAGTTTTATTACACATGGCACAAGAAACAGACTTGATATATAATTTTTCATTCTGACAAAACAGATTCGTATAGGAGGAATTATGCTTTTTGACACACATGCTCATCTTCTTGATGAAAGATTTGACGGCGAAAGAGAAGATATAATAAATGCGCTTCCCTCAAATGGTGTGGGAGCATACTGCGAAATCGGATATGACATAAAAAGCAGTATTAATGCAACATCTCTTGCAAATAAATTTGAATATGTCTATGCATCTGTCGGCGTTCACCCTCACGACACCGACTCACTCACCGAGGACGATTTAAACACAATTAAAAATCTTTGCAAAGAAGAAAAAGTTGTGGCAATAGGCGAAATTGGTCTTGACTATTATTATGACAATTCAAAAAGAGAAAACCAAAGATTCTGGTTTGACCGCCAACTTTCTCTGGCAGAAGAGATAAACATTCCCATAACTGTTCACACAAGAGATGCCATGGCAGACACCATAGACATTTTGAAATGCCACAAAAACGCAGAAGGCATCATTCATTGCTATTCGGGAAGCAAGGAGTCTGCAAAAATTCTTCTTGACATGGGGTTTTTCATTTCCTTTGCAGGCCCTCTGACATTTAAAAACGCATCAACTGCACTTGAAGTTGCAAAATATGTACCCTCTGACAGAATGCTCATTGAGACAGACTCACCCTATCTTGCACCTGTTCCCTACAGGGGAAAAAGAAACGAGCCGTCTTTTGTTGCAGAGGTTGCAAAAAGACTTTCTGAAATCAGGGGAATTTCCTTTGAAGAAGTTTCTCTTTTGACATTTGAAAATGCGAAAAATGTGTACAGAATAAAATAAGGATGTATTTTGTACACTTTTCATATAGCAATCTGTGACAGATAGTGATATAATAATAAAAAAATTAGCAGAGCAGAAATTGCGCGTAAAGTGTCGGCGAATGGGAGTATAGTCGCCGAACGAAAAGGGTTTGGTCTAATATTTATCAAAAATCCCTTGCGATGCAATTTTTCATCCGCTGTTACATTCACATTTAAGTAACAGCCTTTCTGCAGTAAAGAGAGGTTTTTTTAATGACAGAAATTCTATTTTTAATCCTTAAAGTGTTCATCATTTGTGCCATTTCGGTTTTTCTCGGAAAGAAAACAGGACTTTTCAATCTGAGTCGCGGTGCATCAATTTGTGCCATGCTTATTCTTCTGTTCTTGTTTGGTGCAGAAATCTATTCGTCATTTTTCAGAAATGACATTTCTCTTTTGGTGATTTTCAAGTCCTCATTTTGGAATTTCACCCTTGATTTGTCCTTTGGGATAAGGATTTTTCTTTTAACCCTGCTTCTGGGACTTCTGTGTTCCTGTTTTGATGTGAAGTTTTCACTAAAGGTGGGCGGAGCGCATCAACTATGCACTTTGGCAATGCTCATTGCCCTTGCCGTTGTCCTTGGAATATATGGAACGTTCCGCATAGGAATGGGGATCAAGATCAGCACAAAATTCATTCCTGTTTTCGTTGCAGGTGCACTTTTCGGTCCCCTGTGGGGCGGTTTGGTGGGTGCGCTCTCTGATGTGATCGCATTTGTCATAAGTCCCGTTGGCGGAGGACTCATTCCTCAGATTACCATGGTTGAATTTCTCTATGGATTCACCTACGGTCTTGTTTTTTTCAAGGTCGGTTCCTGGTCGGGATACAAAGCCGTGATGAAAATAGTTTTTGTCATACTTCTTCACATCTTTGTTTTCAATCTCGGTCTCACATCCTACTTTCTGGCACCGATTCTCAACATGGAATATAGAGCCGCAATAATTTCACGAACACCTGCAGCACTTGTTAATATGGCAATTCAGTTTATTTCACTTTTTACCTTGTCAAGATATATCGGGGTGCTGAGAAAAACCGTTAAATAACATGGGTTTACCCTCTGAGGACTACCCCCTTTAAGGAGATATTCAATGAAAGAACTTTTTGACAAAAGTTTAATAAAAGATTTTGAAAAAAGACCGACTCTTTTGCTTCACAGTTGCTGTGCTCCCTGTTCAACAAGCGTTCTGGAAAATGTCTGCAAAGATTTTGATGTTACGGTGCTTTACTATAATCCAAACATTTTTCCTGAGTCCGAATTTTTGAAAAGGCAAAAGGAACAGGAAAGATTCTGCAAAGAATTCATGCCGGAAAAAAACATCAAATTTGTAACTCTGCCCTATGATGAGAGGGAATTTTCACAATGTGTAAAAGGTCTTGAAAATGAGCCTGAAGGCGGAAAAAGATGCACAGAGTGTTTTATGCTTCGGCTTGAAGCGGGAGCAAAATATGCAAAAGAAAAGGGTTTTGATTTTTTCACCACAACCCTCTCTGTTTCGCCTCTTAAAGATGCAAAAAGACTTAACGCAATCGGAACAGCCCTTGGTGAAAAGTATGGCATTGCCTATCTTGTGTCCGATTTCAAAAAGAAGGACGGATACAAACGCTCCTGTGAAATATCAAAGGAATATAATATGTACCGTCAGGATTTTTGCGGATGCAAATATTCCCTTGCCCAAAGGATTTCAGACTCTGACGGATTCATATTCGACCTTGACGGAACTCTTCTTGACTCCATGGGGTTTTATGAAAACTTTTCCGCAAACATAGTTTCTCACTTTGGAAAAATTCCAAACCCCTCAATCCGCGAGGAAGTCCGCTCAATGACTGTTGAAATTGCATGCTCCTATCTTTGCAAAGCCTATGACCTTCCCACATCACCCGACTTACTTTTTGCATATGCCACAGAAAAAGTGAAAGAACTCTATGAAGAAAAGGCAAACCTGAAAGACGGAGTTATGGAATTTCTTGAGTGGGCAAAGAAAAAAGGAATCAGAATGTGCATTGCCACCGCATCACAAAAAGAAGAGGTCATACTCTCTCTCAAACGCCTCAAAATTTATGATATGTTTGAATTTGTCCTCACCTGCCCCGAACTTGGAACAACAAAAAGAGAACCTTTAATATATGATGAATGTTGCAAACGCATGGGACTTTCAAAGAAAAGTGTCACGGTTTTTGAAGATGCTCACCACACAATGAAAACAGCCTTTGAAAGCGGCTACCGTGTTGTTGGCGTGAAAGAGGAAACCGAACTCAGGTTTATGGATGAAATCTTAAAAAACTGCCACATATATGTGGAGTCTTTATCCCATCTTATACACAGAGAAAATCTGTGACCTGCCCCACATTTACAAAGAGGCAGCCATATGAAAGGAAGATGTAAAATGAAAAAAATACTGATAGTTGTTGATATGCAAAAGGATTTTGTTGACGGCAGTCTCGGTTCTGACCAGGCCGTGGCAATTGTTGAAAATGTTACAGAAAAAATCAGGAACTTTGACGGAGATATCATTGTCACATATGACACACACGGCGAAAACTATATGGAAACTCAGGAAGGTAAAAATCTTCCTGTCCCCCATTGCATAAAAAACACAGATGGCTGGAAACTCGATTCAAAAGTTCAAAAGGCACTTGAAAACAGAAACTTTAAAACAATAGAAAAACCAACCTTTGGATCAACAAAACTCATTGAACACATAAACGGCAATTATAATCCCGATAAAATCGAAATAGAACTCATCGGTCTTTGCACAGATATCTGCGTTGTATCCAATGCACTTTTGCTCAAATCAAATTTTCTCGAAACAAAGATAAGCGTTGATGCAAACTGCTGTGCAGGTGTAAGCCCCGAAAGCCACCGTGCGGCTCTTTTAACAATGAAAATGTGTCAGGTCAATGTGATTGAATAGTATCTTGAAAAATTTATTTTGATATGATACTATTACAATATAAATTATAATAAATTTAAGGAGGATAATTATGTTAGATAAAAAAGTTGCAAAATTACTCAATGAACAAATTACAAAGGAACTGTATTCCGCATATCTCTATCTTGATTTTTCGGTTTTCTATGAAGCACAAGGTCTTGACGGCTTCGCAAACTGGTATATGATTCAGGCTCAGGAAGAAAGAGACCATGCAATGCTTTTCCTTAAGTATCTTCAGAACAACGGAGAAAAAGTTGAACTCGGTGCAATTGACAAGCCCGACAAGGAACTTAATGTGTTGATGGATCCCCTCAAGGCAGGATTTGAACACGAACAGTATGTTACAAGTCTTATTAATGACATCTACGGTGCCGCATACGATGTGAAAGACTTCAGAACAATGCAGTTTTTAGACTGGTTTGTAAAAGAACAACTTGAAGAAGAAAAAAATGCTGATGATATGATTAAGAAAATGGAACTTTTCGGAAACGATTCAAAAGGTCTCTATTCTCTTGATGCAGAGTATGCAGCAAGAGTATACAGTGCGCCATCATTGGTACTTTAATAATCGGGCTAAAAAGCCCACATACTAAAGGGAATGTAAAAAAAGCCCAGACCGCAAAAAGGCAGTGATAATAAGCAATACAGAGTATTAATTAGCCTGTAAATCATTTGAATTTACTACAAATGTTGAAAAAACATCAAGATGTTTTTCTTCAATTATATGCCTTTTTGCTATTGCCAAATCTCACCACTCGCAGTACCTTTGTACAGCTTCGGGTTACCACTCAAAGCATGGCTCTGCCCTGCTTTGAGTTCGATTTGACAATTCTGAATCTTTTTTTCTATTCCCCAACAGGGACTGTAAATTAATTTGCCGAATTAATTTACAGTCCCTTAGTGTTTTTTACAGTCTATTCTATTATGTTTCCGTCTGTTGATATTGTAACCACTCTCCGGGGAATGAATTTTCCGCTTTTCATCAAGGCATTCTTTACCGCATTTTCAATTCCGCCGCAACACGGCACTTCCATTCTTACAACTGTTACGCTTTTTATATTGTTGTTGGCAATGATTGCGGTAAGTTTCTCAGTGTAGTCCCCTTCATCAAGTTTGGGACAACCGATGAGAGTTATGTGATTGCGAATAAATTCTTTGTAGAAATTACCATAGGCATATGCCGTACAGTCTGCGGCAACCAAAAGATTTGCATTTTCCATACCCTTTAACCGTCATGAACTTGCGGATTTTCTTCCTGTTGACCGAAGCGCAATGTCAAACGAACTTTGCAAAATGAGAGATGATGGACTTTTGAAATTTCATAAAAACAATTTTGAACTTCTTTCTTCCGATACAATAACAGATATATGAAAATCCACAATACTGTTCATGAAACGGCAAGAGATGTGCCTCGGCACGGAAAGAATCTGTATGAGATTACCTTTGAGTCTGACAATCAGATTTTTCCTTAGTTTAATATAGTCTCATAAATTTCAAAAATTTTTTTAAAAAAAGTGTTGACAAAACGAAAATCATATGCTATTATAAATTTGTAATCATTACAGAGTTGTAATAATTACAAATCAAAAAAAAGAAAGAAGGTGCACTATGGACAGCGCGACCGTTCTTTTGAACTACGATATAAAGCCGTCAATCATCAGGGTTATGATATATGATTTTTTAAGAGGCACAAAATCCCACCCTACAGTTGACGACATCTACAAAGCATTGCACCCCGGTGCTCCAACGCTTTCAAAAACCACAGTATATAACACAGTAAAACTTTTTGTATCAAAAGGTCTTGTGAAGGCACTTTCCATTGACGGCACCCAGATCAGATATGACGCCGACATTGCACATCACGGACACTTCAGATGCGACAATTGTGAGAAAGTGTATGATTTCAAAATCAGTGCCGATTCTGAGTACGGCATAGACGGATTTGATGTCAGAAAAAGAGAAATCTTTTACTCAGGCATATGTAAAAACTGCATTTAATAAAAATTATATAAAAAGGAGAAATTAATTATGAAAAAATTTGTATGTTCAGTTTGCGGTTATGTTCACGAGGGAGATTCTGCTCCCGAAAAATGCCCCGTATGTAAAGTTCCTCAGGAAAAATTCAGAGAAATGGAAGAAGGCGCTGCACTTGCTGCAGAACATGAATACGGCGTATACGGCAAAACCGTAAAAAACAACCCCGACATTTCCGAAGAAGATAAAAAATATATCTTTGAACAACTTATGGCAAACTTCAATGGTGAATGTGCAGAAGTCGGAATGTATCTTTGCATGGCAAGAATAGCACACAGAGAAGGCTATCCTGAAGTTGGTCTCTATTGGGAAAAAGCAGCATACGAAGAAGCAGAACACGCTGCAAAATTTGCTGAACTCCTCGGTGAAGATTTAGAACCCAACATGAAAGCAACAACAAAAGACAATCTCAAATGGAGAGTTGACTGTGAATATGGCGCAACTCAGGGTAAATTTGACCTTGCTTCCTGCGCAAAGAAAAACGGCCTCGATGCTATCCATGACACTGTTCATGAAATGGCAAGAGACGAAGCTCGGCACGGAAAGGCTTTGGCGTCTATGTTGGCACGCTACTTCAAGTAAGAAAAATAAAGGGTTTGGAACACTCCAAACCCTTTTGTTATGCCATTTTTCTTATTTTTTTACATTTAGTACACGACACTAAAATTTTTTATTGTCCTCTGGAATTCCAGTGTGTTTTTTTATGGTTTTTTTTGAAAAAGTGGGCAGTTGGTGGGCAAAACCCACCAAAAAACTGCTCTGCCCACCACAAAAAATGCCATTTGCCCACCAAAAAATCTTAAATATTACTGTTTATAAACCCTTTAACTTCTCCTTTTACTCTGTTGTTTTCTTTATCAGTCTTTAATTCTTTTAATACAGATATTTTCCCAATGACTTCTTGTATGTCAATTCTTTTTCTTTCTTCAAAGCAGTATTCTACTGCATACATAAATCTTATGTTGTAAAA
>SVJK01000006.1 GCA_015069015.1 Oscillospiraceae bacterium | reverse complement strand
TGAAATAAATTATGTCAGATTCTAAAAATGTCATAGACATGAATTGTCATTAAATAGCGAAAAGCAAAATAAATTTTAACGAAAAACAGATTAAATATGGCAGAAATCAAAGTCCTTCGAAGCAGAGCTAAAACAACATTTCCACGGAGGCAAAACCGATATATGGACATTTTTGATAAGGGATGAACATATATCAGAAAACAAATTAATGCTTACATAAATTCTCAAATTATATTTTAAAATCTTCATGTGCTGAGCAGAGAGCCTTAAAGATTTAAAAATAAATAACCCCGTAAAGGGGAAGGAGGAATTATTAATGAAAAGAAAATTTTTGGCAGTGCTTCTTGCAGTTGCAATGATTGCCACTCAGATGGCATCCATTGTTGCAATAGCATCTACCGAAGCAGTAACAAACACATATTTTGACATTGACTTTGAAAGCTGGACCGAGTGGGGTGACACCCCCTTTGGCGGTGCAACAAACAGTGATGGCTCAGCAATCTCTCACGGTTGGTCAGGTAGTCCATGGTATATGAAAGCAGTCGAGGATTCTGAAAGAGGCGGAAAGGTTTTGAAAGCAGAAATCACTACAGAAGCTTGTGACAACTCTTTCTTTATACGTACAAGAATGAACGATGGTATCCTTCCTGCAACATACGGCGATGTTGATGTGCTCTGGAATGAATTCTCAATCAAATATGAAGGCGGATTTGCCGGCTTTGGTACAAACGAAAATGACGCTGCACGAAATATCGTGAATATCAACAAAAATGGTCAGATTTCACTTGGTGCATTCAGAGGTCACTGTGAATATGTACCCGAAGGCGCAACGGAACAGGAATTCAAAGCAGGAACAATAATTTCCGATGTTCAGCTTGAACTTGGCAAGTGGTATGACATTAAAGTTGCTGCAGATTTCACAGATGCAGGTGCATCTACAGGAGTTCCTGCATATGTTTGGGTAAATGATGAACTTGTTGCCTATGGCACAAAAATTCCTAACATCACACCATCAACCGTATGGGATTTCCATGACTTCTATTTTGACCAGGCAGAAAACGAAGGAACAATAGTATACGTTGATGATGTTAAAACATATGAAACTGCGGCTTTGGGTGAGATTGAACCTCCCGCTGATATGGTAATCAAAAATCATTTTGACATCGGTTTTGATAACTGGACCACTTGGGGCGATACTCCCTTCAACGGTGCAGCAAACAGTGATGGTTCATCAATCTCTCATGATTGGGCAGGTAATCCATGGCAAATGGAAGCAGTTGAAGATTCTGACAGAGGCGGAAAGGTTTTGAAAGCAAACATCACTACAACAGGTGGTGGCACCTTCCTTATCCGTACAAGAATGAACAGAGGTGTTATTCCTGCAAATTACAACAGTGTTAAAGTCCTCTGGAATGAATTCTCAATCAAATATGAAGGCGGATTTGCCGGCTTTGGTACAAACGAAAATGACGCTGCACGCAATATTGTGAATATCAACAAAAATGGTCAGATTGCACTTGGTGCATTCAGAGGTCACTGTGAATATGTACCCGAAGGCACAACAGAACAAGAATTCCAGGCAGGAACAATACTTTCCGATGTTCAGCTTGAACTTGGCAAGTGGTATGACATTAAAGTTGCTGCAGACTTCACAGATGCTAATGCATCCTCAGGTGTTCCCGCATACGTTTGGGTAAATGATGAACTTGTTGCCTATGGCACAAAAATCCCTTCAATCACACCATCATCCATATGGGTATTCAATGACTTCTATTTTGACCAGGCAGCAACTGAATGTACAGCATATGTTGATGATGTTAAAACATATGAAACCTCCGGCTTGGGTGAGATTGAACCTCCCGCTGACATGGTAATTAAAAATCATTTTGACATCGGTTTTGAAAACTGGACATCAGGTCTTGGCAACATAAAAAACAGTGACGGTTCATCAATTAATCATGATACAGCCGGTGATACATCTGTGGTTTCTCCAGCAACAGTTTCTGACAGAGCAGGACAGGTTATGAAGGTTGATGTTAAAACATCAGGCGGAGGTAACTACCTTTTCCGTACAAGAATGAACAGAGGTATCGTTCCTACAAATTTCAGCAATGTTAAGGTGCTCTGGAATGAATTCTCAATCAAATATGAAGGCGGATTTGCCGGCTTTGGTACAAACGAAGATGACAATGCACGCAATATTGTAAATATCAACAAAAACGGTCAGATTTCACTTGGTGCACTCAGAGGTCACTGTGAATATGTACCCGAAGGCGCCACGGAACAACAATTTAAACCGGGAACAATACTTTCCGGTGTTCAACTTGAACTTGGCAAGTGGTATGACATTAAAGTTGCAGCAGACTTCACAGATGCTAATGCATCCTCAGGAGTTCCTGCATATGTTTGGGTAAATGGTAAACTGGTTGCAGATGGTATAAAAATTTCTGCAATCACACCATCATCTCCATGGGTATTCCAGAAACTCTATTTTGACCAGGCAGAAAACGAAGGAACAACAGCATATGTTGACGATGTTAAAGTATATGAAACTTCAGGTCTTGGTTCAGGTATTGTTAAAAACAAAACAAATGTAATGCGTGATGCTCTTAATAGCATCAGTGCAAACATCAGCACCAGAAATGAACAATATCATCCCGTAAGTGCAATGGCAGACGGCATGAAAGAGGGAGATGGCTTGTATAAATCTCTCAAAGTTGCCAAAGAAGCAGAAGGACTTAAAGTTGTTGCTTCTCTTGATGCTGTATATGAAATTTCTTCTGTAACAGTTACAGAAAGATGGCTGAATGACCAAGGACTTAAAGTTTCTGTTGAAATCGGAAAGAACGGTAGTCTCACAAAGGTTATAGACAGCCAGGGCGTAAACCAGGGAAGTGAAGCCGGTCAGGCAGTTGATACCACATATCCCTTTGTTCCTACAGAAGGTGACACAATTGTATATACCTTTACTGTAGAAAATCACAGATGGGATGAAGAGAAACCACAGGATCAAGAGTCTGACTATCAGATTTTTGAACTTGAAGCTAATGGTTTTTATGTTGAAGATGTAACAGACACAGGCTTTGTTCCTGAAATCGGTCATTGGTATCACTATGCTGACAATGCAATCACCCGTTACTGCATCAACTGCTATAATGCAGGTGAAGACATCAACGGTAAATTCTTTATTGCATTATATAGCGGCAATGAACTTGTTGGTATTTCAGCGCCTGTAGATGTAACTCTCAAAAAAGGTGCAAACACTTTGGAATGTGAAGAAACACATGCTATTTATAACGAAAACTACACATACAAAGCATTTATCTGGAATTCACTCGAAGATGCAACACCTCTCGTAGTTGCAGCAGACGTTATAAAATAATTATAAAATAATTTTAAAATTAGAATCTGACAAAAAACTATCAAAGATTGACTTATATGTCTTTGATAAAATCCTTACAAATTGCCCGGGGATTTTCCCCGGGCAAATTTGTTTTTTGAAATTATTTACATTTTAAACAACAAACATAGATATGCATTATCCATATTTTGGACAGAAAAAAGGGCGTTGCCTCAATTTAGTGAAAAATCACTTATTGAGACACGCCCTTATTTTACTTTTTATCCTTTTTTATATAACAAATCCTTCGCTTCTTAATATATCCCGAACCTTTTTTATGTCCACATCTCTGACACCTGTATTGTCCTTTTTCGCAACTGCAACGGCTACTCCTGCCGCCTGCCCTATTTCTGCACAAATGGGCATAATTCTGTAGGAGGACTGGGCTTCGTGGGTTGAAGATATGCATCTTCCCGCCACAAGAAGATTGTCCATTCCCTTTGGAATCAGGCATCTGTAAGGTATTTCATACCATTGACCGTCTTCAAATTCGTGCCATACTGTTCCTGTTCCTTCCGGATTGTGAATGTCTATGGCATAGTTGGATGTTGCAATTCCGTCATCAAAACGAGACAGGGAAAGAATGTAATCTTCGGTGAGAGTATATTCCCCTACCACCTTACGGCTTTCTCTTATGCCGATCTGAAGTGCAGTGGAAAGAACTCTTGATTTTTCAAAACCGGGAATGTTTTCTTTCAGAAATTTGTGAAGTTCAAAAACCTGTTCTCTGGCTTCAAGTTCTGCCTCGGTAACCTCAAAAGGATCTGTTGGGTTTTTCTTAATAATTCTTGTGCAGTTGAAATGTAAAACACCGTCATTGAAATTTTCAAAAATCAAAAGGTTTTCTCTTGGGTTTTTTATAAGCCCTTTTTCTCTGAATTCACTGTAGAGAGGATTTATCATCGCTTTGTTTTTCTTGTACTTTTCTTTATCAACACCGCTTAGTCTGAAGCAAAGTGTCATTGGCTGACAAAGTTCATCCTTTTCTCTTCCGAGTTTATATTCACATCCTGCAAGCATAGAAAGTTCCGCATCTCCCGTTGCATCAATGAAAGTGTCTGCAAAGAATTCAATGGTCTTTGACTTGCCAAGAACTTTTACAGATGTTATTTTTTTATCTGATACACAAACTTCTGTAACGGTTGCATTAAAAAGAAGATTAACTCCCGCTTTTTGAGCGAGCCTGTTTAAAACGAGTTTAAGAATCTCTTCATCAAAATTCATAAGGGATTTTGGAACATCTGATACGGCATCCATTTCAGATATGATTTCAAGAAACAAATTACCGCAAAGGAATTTATTTTCACCCGTTTCAGGCATTTTTGTCCAGTATCCCATAAAGGGCATTACAAGTCCGTTGGCAGCGGCTCCCCCAAGGCAGTTATATTTTTCAATCAAAAGAACATCCACGCCCCGTCTTGCTGCTGCTATGGCAGCACAAGTTCCGGCAAAACCTCCGCCAACAATAATAAGTTCATATTTATTCTTCATATTATTTATCCTTCCTTCCAAGTATATATATTGGCTCACAATATCTTAAATCACACATCAGTTCCATATTGTCTCCGTCTTTTGCATATTTTGCTTCTTCCCAGTTGCCGTCATTATCTGCTCTTCCAGGCTGCATATAGCCAACGGGAATATGCGGAGATTCCATGTCAAGAGATAATCACCTCAGGTTTATTATCTCACATAATTTGGAAATGTCTTATACTTTAAAGACTAAAACTTGAACAAACTATACTTTTATGTTATAATTTATTGAATTAGTAATGTTTTTACGCTATTATATCAAAAAAAAAACGTGGAGTCCGATATGAAATACAGAAGTTTATATGACATGATAAAATATATTCAAACAGGAACAAACCTTCACATAAGTGTTTTGTTTTTGGGAAACTACGGAAACGAAATGTGCAAACTTCCCCGAAGGCATGAAATCCATTCAGGGCCTGTCTGCACGCAGTATAAGGCTATGAAAAGCGGAGACAAGCGCTGTTTTTGGTGCAGAAATCTTGCGGTAAAAAAAGTTCTCAGGGAAAAAACTTCCTTTGGTGGATATTGTATAAACGGCATTTACGAATATATGCGCCCTGTTTTGGTCGGGAAAGATGTTGCCTGCATTATATTTATCGGAAATATTTTGAATACTGAAACAGACAACAAGAGAGTGAAAAAAATTGCCGGTGAAAGTCCTGAGATTTTAAAATCTTTAGAAAAAGAATATACTTTACCGGACTGTGAAATTATCGGGGATTTACTTGAGACTCACGTTCTTTTGCTCCTTGAAAAATGCACCGACAAAAACGCAGGCACAAATCCCCTTGTGGAAAATATTAAAAACTACATACATTCAAACCTTGAATTTGATATTAACATTTCCTACATAGCAGAGTTTTTTCACTATAACAAGTTATACATCGGAAGACTTTTCAAAAAAGAAACCGGAATGAGCATCAAGGATTACATTACCCTTCAAAGAATTGAAAGAGCAAAAATTCTCCTTGAAAATTCTGATGAAAATGTTATTCATATTTCTGACAAAACAGGGTTTAACAATGTTACATACTTTAACAGAATGTTCAAAAGCATTGTTGGTGTAACACCCACAAATTACAGGAAATCCAAAAAATAATGGATATAATTTCCTGTTGATTTTTTAAAGATACAAGAAAAGCGGCTTCGCCGCTCCGCCCTGCGGCGGACGTGCGGAGCAAATTCGCTTTTCTTAAGCCATGTGCATTTTTGAAAAGCAATTTTTTGCTTTTCAAAAAATTTTGCACGGCAATATGATAATATTTTTATTGTATAGGAACGAAGTTTCCTATACAATAAAATCACCCCGATTTCGCCAAAGGCAAAGCCGGGGTGATTTTAAAAACTTATTTTTTTCCTATAAACATCTGTGTCCAGTAATTTCCTGACTGAACATGCCCCACACCGATGTGTGTGTAGGACTCGCCAAGGATGTTTTTTCTGTGTCCTGCAGAACTCATCCAGGCATTCACAACTGCCTGAGGAGTTTTCTGACCTTTTGCTATGTTTTCTGCGGCACTTCTGTAAGATATGCCAAATTTTCTCATCATATCAAAGGGTGAACCATAGGTTGGACTCTGATGGTCAAAGTAGTGATTCTCTTTCATATCCTCCGATTTTTTCCTTGCAACTTCTGAAAGTTTTTCATCAAGTGTAAGTTTTTTGAGACCTCTTTGGGTTCTTATTTCATTTACAAGATCAACAACTTCCTGTTCATAGTCTGAAACCGTTCTCACAGGTTCAGGAATTTTTATTATCTGACCGGGATATATGACTGACGGGTCTTGTATGTCTTCGTTTGCGTCTATAACAGATTTCATAGATACGCTGTATTTATTTGAGATTTTCCATAGGGTGTCACCTTTTTTGACTATGTGGCTTCCTGCAAGTGCGGGAGTTGACAAAAGTGTGATTAATTGTGTACCTGCGATGATTTTAAGTATTTTCCTATTCATTTTTGCACCTCCTGTGGTTTGCTTGTGCCATAAGACTTGAACACCTATTGGTTTTAGCAGGACAATTTTCCCTAAAACTGTGTCAAACCCCTTGATAATACATATGGCACCTTTTGATTATACCACAAAGGTTGCATAATTCCTAATGTAATATATGGAAGACAATCATTTATCTTTCTCTAACACAAAACCCCTGTGAAACAGTGCGTTTCACAGGGGTTTGATTCTTTTGGAAATTATCTGTTAAGAATGAGTTTTGTAAGTTCAACGGGATCTACAATCTGTCCGTCTTTGTATACACGCATATTTCCGGATGCAATTTCATCTATGAGAATTACTTCGCCGTTGTTGTAACCAAATTCAAATTTGATGTCCCAAAGGTCAAGACCGATTGTTTTGAGGTCATCTGCAACAATCTTTGTGATTTTGAGTGTCTGTTCTTTCATGCTTGCAAACATTTCTTCACTCATTACACCAAGGGCTGCAAGGCCTTCTGATGTTACGAGGGGATCGCCCTTTTCATCATTTTTGAAAGTACATTCAACATATCCGCCATCGAGAACTGTGCCGTCTTTCATATATTCGCCGTATCTTCTGATGAAACTTCCTGTTGCAACAAGACGGCAGATAACTTCAAGACCGTGACCGAAAACTGTTGCAGGAAGAACTTCCATTGTTGCTTCATCCACATTTGCGCTTACATAGTGGGTTTTGATGCCTGCTTCTTTAAGAAGGTCAAAATAGTAAACTGAAGTTCTGAGGTTTGCCTTGCCGATTCCTTCGATTGTGAGACCAACGGAATTTTCGCCGGGATCAAACACACCGTCTTTGCCGGTGCAGTCATCTTTGAACTTAAGCATTACATTTCCGTTTTCGAGTTCATAAACGTCTTTGGTTTTTCCTTCGTATAATTTCTTCATAATAAAAACTCCTTTTTATACAGTTATACGCTTGCTTGGCAAGGCTCTGCTATTCTTTAACACAAATAATATACCACATTTTGCATAAACTATCAATATTTTTTTTCATAAAATTTTTAAAGTATACAAATATTTTTTTATTGAACACAACTAATGTGAGGCAAAAAGAGTTTTTGAATATGAATTTTACAAATTGTTTCTTAACTGTATGACACATTATTAAGACTTTGTTTTTTTATCGTACCGTTATTTAAAATAAGATGAATATCGGAGTCTGTATAGTTTTCTATTGAGGCATTATTTATAACAAGATTGTCCACTATCGTTTTTTCATCTACACGGATTGTTTCTATTGGATTATGGTGCTCTATGCGATAGAGACCGCTTATGAAAAGGTTTTTGATTTTCGTTTCATTCTGAAGCCATATGAAGGGGTAGTGCGTTTTTGTATCAACTCCCATTTCTATCATATGCACTTCATGCAAAGCTTCCCTTTTGGCTTTCGAAGCATGGATGTTGTTGAGAGAAATACCATCAAAGTGCCCTGTGGTTTCAACGTCATAGAATTTTGTGAGACCTATGCAGTATTGATAATAGGTGCCGAAAACATTGGAAATTGTAATATTTTCCACATTCTGGGTAACTGCAATGAGTCTCACTGCACTATGACAACTTTCTGCAAACAAACCGTCTATCTCAATATTTGTTATGTCTCCACCTGTCCCCTCATATGCATTGAGGGCTACAAGATCATCGTAACATGTACCTTTGAGATTTCTGATTATACCATAGTGACATCCGCCGTTAAGGTGAATACCATCCATATTTATGGCATAAGGATTTCCGTCATTATAGTCAAATTCAATATTTTCAATGGTGAAATATGAACCTTTGTCAATCATTACTGCAAAATTCGACGGATCTTTAAAAGTCATATTTGAAAGTCTGAAATTTCTGACGTTATAGAAAAACATTATGTGGCCAAGAAAATGTCTTTTGTCAAATTTTTGACTCTGTATGGGATTGGGGTCCTGATTTTTATTATTAAAATCCCATATTCCACCCTCGATTTCAAAATTATAACATTCATCTTCCTTGTCGGGAGAAAGTTCGTCTATATAATACCAGACGTTGCTTTCAAGATCGGAAAGACCTTCACGAAGGCGTTTTGCGGGTTTATATACAGATTTGTTTTGAAGCATAAAACAATTTGCACCATCTGCAAGTTTGATATGAGCAAATCTTGGAAGTTTCAGTTTAAAGTTTGATGGAATTACAAGTGGTTTTGTAATTATATATTTATCTTTCGGTGCCGGAAGACAAACTTCACACACTCCGCTGTCTATCATCTCCTGAATTGCCGGGTAATCATCGTGAATTCCGTCACCGTAAAGAATATATTTATTTTCCGTCATGTCGTTTTATCTCCTTTTAATCAGTATGTATTAATTTCATTATACCATATACAAATATCAAAAATACTGTTTTTTCACCAGTTTTTATAACAAAATCACCATAGCCTGACAGAAGTCATCCGAACCTGATTTTATAGCGGAGGATTTTCACTTGAACTTCGTTAAAATACTCATAAATCCGTCAGGATTCATTGCGTTTTGCACAAAAATTCATCAATCTTTTCACACGTTGTCATTGACTACGGTTTAACACCGTGATATTATATTAGTAGCTATGTAAAAAAGTGAGGAACATCTTATGAAAGTATATGCAAACGCAAAAATAAACCTCTGTCTTGATGTGACAGGAAAAAGAGATGACGGATATCACAATGTTTGTATGATTATGCAGGAAATCACGCTTTGTGACATTTTGGATATTGAAATCACAGACAGTGAAGATATAGTATTGATGTGCGACTCTCAAAATGTCGGCCAGGCAGATGACAATCTCTGTACAAAAGCCGCTCTCCTCTTTTTTGAAAAAACGGGCATAAAAAAAGGATGCTCAATCAGTCTTAAAAAAAACATTCCCGTTTGTGCAGGTCTTGGGGGCGGAAGTTCCGATGCGGCGTGTGTTCTTAAAACTTTGAACACTCTTTGCCACAGTCCCCTTTCGGATGATGAACTTGCATCTCTTGGTTTGACACTTGGTGCTGATGTTCCTTTCTTCATCAAAGGGAAAACCGCTCTTTGTGAGGGAATCGGTGAGATTCTGACACCCATTGCTTCAAAAGAAAAATTCTGGGTGGCTCTCATAAAACCCGATGCAGACATTTCCACAAAAGAAGCATATAAAAGGATTGATTCAGAGGCAATAGTCCATCCCGACACGAAGAAGGCAACAAAAGTGATGGAAGAAGGAAACATGAATGAATTGTACAAACTATGTTCAAATGTTTTTGAAGATGTTTCCATAAAAGACTTCCCCCAGATTAAAGAGATAAAAGAACATTTTATGTCAAAAGGGGCAAAATTTTCCATGATGTCAGGCTCAGGTCCCACAGTTTTCGGAATTTTTGATACTGAAAAGGAAGCAAACGAAGCTTTTATCTCCTATGGCGGAAAAATACAGGGCGGCGGTGTGGCACAGACTGTTGTGTGATAAGTTTCGTATACTTGAAATGATTTTCTATACAGGATAGTTTTAAAATACAAAGGAGCGTTTCCAAGATGGTTTTTTCCAGTTTGTTATTCTTATTTTATTTTCTGGCACCGGTGTTTATTATTTATTCTCTGGTACCTAAAAAGCATAAAAATCTCACTCTTTTTGTTTCCAGTCTGATTTTCTATGCCTGGGGAGAGCCTACATATGTTCTTTTGATGATTTTTTCTGCCGTGTTTAACTATATCTGCGGTTTTTTAATCGGTTCAAAAAAATCAAAAGCGGCACTTGCCTTTAACTGCATTGTTAACATTGGTTTGCTTTTGGTGTTTAAATATACAGACTTTTTCATTTCAACCGTAAATTCTGTTATACGCACAAACTTTCCTCTTTTGCATCTTGCTTTACCTATAGGTATTTCATTTTACACATTTCAGGCAATGTCATATTGCATTGATGTGTACAGAGGAAAGACCGAGATTCAGAAAAGTTTTGTTTCTTTCGGTCTTTATCTTTCATTCTTCCCCCAACTTATTGCAGGACCTATTGTGCGTTATGATGACATTGCAAACCAACTTCCAAACCATCCTCAAAAGGTTTCTTTGTTTTATGAAGGTGTTCAAAGATTTACCGCCGGTCTTGCAAAAAAGGTTCTCATTGCAAACAACATCGGACAACTTTGGGAAATAACAATTTCAGGTGACAGAGGCGGTATGCTTGGTGCGTGGCTTGGAATTACAGCATACACAATGCAGATTTACTATGATTTTTCGGGATATTCGGATATGGCAATCGGACTTGGAAAAATGTTCGGTTTCAGATTTTGCGAAAACTTCAATTATCCCTACATATCAAAAAGTATTACAGAATTCTGGAGAAGATGGCATATAAGTCTGAGCAGTTGGTTTAAGGAATATGTATATATCCCCCTTGGCGGAAGCAGAGTTTATGAGTCAGATTATTCCACAACAACAAAATGGGGGTCCATTAGTCTTACCCCTGCAAAAAAAGCAAGTTTAAGAAGATATTTAAACATTCTTGTTGTATGGATGCTGACAGGCTTCTGGCACGGTGCAAGTTTCAACTTTATTGCATGGGGACTTTATTACGGATTTCTTCTTATACTGGAAAAGAAATATCTTATGGAAAAACTTGAAAAAATGCCCTCATTTATCAGGAGTTTGTATACAATGATAATCGTCATTGTGGGATGGGTATTTTTTGCAAGTCCTGATTTTAAACAGGCATTTATATATCTTGCATCTATGATAAATATCTTTGATTTCGGCATAACTGACAATGTGTTTTTGTATAGATTCTTCTCATATCTGCCAATTCTTATTACAGCCGTTTTAGGGTGTACGCCAACTGCAAAGAGAGTCTTTATGAAAGTAACCGAAAAAAAACTATACTGGGTAAGAGGTTTTCTTGCCGTTATTATTCTCTTTGTATGCCTTGCATATCTTGTGGATGATACTTACAATCCGTTTTTATATTTCAGATTCTGATGAAAGGAGGATATCTTAAATGAACAGCAAAGAATTTGAGAGTCTTGAAAAAAGAGAAGAAGAACTCTTCAGGAGATTCCTTGAAAAAAACAGCCATCAGAGCACAGCTATCATTTCGGCAGAGCCTGAAACCCCGGATAGCGAACAACGGTCAGAAACTGTGGCGGAAGCAGAAAATATCATTGCTGACGATGGTGAAGAAAAAGAAATATCAACAATAAAAATGCTGATACCCCAATGCCTACTGTCAAAGAGACAACGCTTACAAGGCATAAAAAGCTTGCTGAGTGCTCTTTTTTCAAAAGAAGGTTCTCAAAAATTAACCTCTCTTGCATTTATTGCATTTTTAATTGCGTTTCTTTTTCTTAATATTGTGACGCCCTCAAAGAAATTATCGGAAAATGAAAACCGTACTCTTGCACTTTTTCCAAAGTTTTCCCTTGAACGACTGACAGACGGAAGTTTTATGAAAGATTTTGAAAGCTATATCTCAGACCAGTTTGTGTTCAGAAATCATTTTGTTTCAGCCAAAAGACGTTATGAAGTGTTAAGTGGAAAGGAGGAGAATCACGGTATCCTCTTTTGTGATGGAGGATATTTGATTGAAAACTCATCGGGTCTTACAAATGAGTATATCAGTCCCAACATCAAAGCGATTAATAATCTGGCATCTGTTAAGAGATATAATGTCAGCGTTGCCATAATTCCGACAGCGTATGAAATTTTAAAGGACAAGCTCCCGAAATTTGCATATACCGATTCCTACGGAAGGCTTCAGAATCAGCTGAAAAAAGAACTTAAGGTCGCAAATATTATTGATGCATCTCCCATTCTTTCCAAAAATGCTGATCAGTATCTTTATTATCGAACCGACCATCATCAAACAGCCCACGGAAGTTATTACACATATATTTCTCTTTGTGATTCTCTTGGAATTCAAGGTGTTTCTCCCAATGAATATACCATTGAAAAAATGAGTGATAAATTTTACGGTACTGCCTGGTCTAATTCTGGATTTGCACATACAAATAAAGATACAATTTACAGGTATACTCCAAAAAAACCATTGGAAGCAACAGTGTCTTTCCCTCTTGAAAATAAGACCATGAAATCCTTGTATAATGAAGAGATGCTTTTGGGAAAAGACAAATATGCTTTTTATCTTGACGGAAATCACGGTTTAGCCGAAATTAAAACAAATGCAGAAACCGGCAAAAAACTTGCGGTTATAAAGGACTCATACGCTCACTCAATTATACCATTTCTTGCAAGCCACTATAACGAAATATATATGATTGACCTCAGGTATTATAACGGTGATATATTTGAATATTTATATGCAAACAACATAAATGACGTGCTGATACTTTACAATCAGAACACATTTATGACAGACAGCAACCTTTCCAAAATAACAGAATTCTACAAGGTGTCACCGTATACTACGGTGCCTGATGTTAGTTACGGAATTGTTCCGAAGCAGACTATAGTTGATGATTCGTATTTTGACGATGCCGTATTTGTCGGAGATTCACTCACAATAGGAATTGAGAATTTCTCAGGATTCAATTCCCAGTTCCTCTGCATGGGCGGACTCAACACTCAAAACCTTGAAACCGCTTCTCTCCCAATGGGAAAAAGTGCACTTCAGGCAATAAAGGACAGAGACAGTTTAGGAAAACTCTATATTATGCTTGGAACAAATGAAGTCATATATAATGAAAAAGATGAATTCGCAAAACGCTACGGTGATTTTATCGACAAGGTAAGAGAAAAATTTCCTGACGTAATTGTGTATATACAGTCAATCCTTCCCATAACCAAAGAAAAAGAAGCAACTGTGTCCATCAAAAACTCAAGCATTGTGATACACAACGAAAGACTTCTCGAACTTGCAAAAGAAAAACAATGTTATTATATTGATCTTCATTCCTACTTCAAAGATGAAAACGGAGCGCTTCCTTATTCAATCGGCGGAAGCGACGGAATACATCTTGGTCCTGTTCACTACCGCGAGCTTGCAACATATCTTAAAGAACACGCAGTTCCTGAAACAGGCGTGGTTAAGATTGCAAAAAACAAAGTTAAAACCTTTGCAGGAAAAGGGAAATATGATACGGTTAAAATCGGTGACAGTGTTGTGAAAAAAATTGAGTTTAAGGATACTCTTCTTAAAGTTGCAGACTCTATGGTTGTTTCTGCATATAAGGTTGACACATCAAAAATCGCATCTGCTTCTCTGTATCTTGGTGGCGGTGCAACAGCAGAAGAAGTTGCAGTATTTGAAGCAACAGATGAAAAGTATGCTAAAGAGCTTGAAAATGTACTTGTTCCCGAAAGAATTGAACGCAAAAAACTGGATTTCAAGAACTATATTCCCGCTGAAATGACAAAACTCTCAAATCCGTATATTGTGAGAAAAGGAAAAGTGGTTATCGTTTGTATTGCAGATAAGGCAGATAAGAGTACCCTTGAAAAACTGATTAAATAGTTAAGCAGGCTGAGCCTGCACCCTTGTCGCGGGCATAGTTTCGTTAACATCAGATCTCGCGAACGAATTTTTGCGAAATTTCCTATACAGCAAGAAAAGCGGCTTCGCCGCACCGCCTGTGGCGGGAGCGCGGAGCATTATCGCTTTTCTTAAGCCATGTGCATTTTTGAAAAGCAAATTTGCTTTTCAAAAAAATTTGCACGGCAATATAATTGTTTTTTACTGTATAGGAACGAAGTTTCCTATACAGTAAAAAATACAGGAATGATATTATTCACTCCTGTATTTTTATTTACTTATTCTAACCGAATATATTATTCTGCCAAACCTTCAGCAAATGAATCATCTACAATAAGCCAATCTCCGTCAATTTTTTCAAGAGTAATGGTTTCTTCTTGTGTACCAAGTTCCATATTATCAATTGCTTCCGTTGCAACATCCATGATTACTTCACCAACATAAGAAACCATATCCTGCTCTGTTACTTCACCATTTGTTGCAGCTAACTCAAATTCTTCCATGGAAGAATAACCCATTTTTTCAATAAGCTTCATTGTCAAAGCTTCTTCGTCCATATCTACGTAATCAGTAATATCTCCCATTTCATCTGCGTTAGGAACTTCTACTGTTACCTCAGCTTCATCACCGTCAACTTCAACTTCAAGAATTTCATAGGTCATCTTCTCGCTGAGTTTGTCAAGAATCTTTTTCAAATCTTTTTCTGTCAGTCCAAACTCTTCAGCACCTTCAAAACCTTCCATGATGTTAATGTTTTCAAGAGCTTCTTTGGAATCACTGTCTGCAGATACATATTTTGCAGCTTCTTCGAAATCAAATTCAACTGCTGCATCCAAGTATGCTGTTACTACTTCTTCTACTTCTGATCCATCATTGTTCTTTTCGGGTTTTTCAACCTTGCTGTTGCCGGTCTTTGAAGGTTCATCCTTTGTTTCTTCTTCCTTACATGCAGTAAAGGCTGTTGCTACCATTAAAAGTGCAAGTAAGAGTGCTAAAAGCTTTGTGATTTTTTTCATTTTTCGTTCTCCTTTTTATTGTTTTTTTATAAGTAAAAGCATTATGCCTTTATCTTCCGTTTGTAATGTTTTCACGGGTTCGTGGTTCAGTGTATATGTTTTGATTCAGGTTTTTTTGTTTCTTTTTCTTTTTTGATTTGCAGATAAGAATTATAATAACAGCTACCAAAACAACACCCATAATACCGCCACCAATTATCATGACAAGTTCGTAGTCAATTACGTAGCGTGTCTCGTTATCCACTATGCCTTCGGGATATTCCCAGGGAGAATCCTGTGCCAATTCCATAAGATTTTCTATGTACGGTGTGTCTTCCCTGATATCTGAAACATATTCAAAGCACTCATATGCCGCAGCTCCGTATCCTTTTTGAAGCATCTGGAGTCCTGTCAGAAATGTTTTGGTTACATCATCCCGAACAAGATCTATATCCTCAGAAAGGTCAATCACATATTCGGCAGGTATCATATATGCAAAACGGTAATCATCGCTGTTAACATAGGTGTTAAGTCCTTCGATGTTAAGATATTTATCTACAGAAGGTCCTCCACTGTTTCCGCCGGAAATTGTTGTTGTGATTTCCATAGCCTTATAATCATGACCTTTAACAGAAATCTGCCGTGAGATATTTCCCGTACCTATTGATACACTAAGCACTGACTCGTCACTTCCTGCGGCCTGGAATACCGTTTCTGCCGCAACCGGAAATCCTGCAGTAACTATTTTTGAATTTGCCTGAGGATAAGATTCAGAAAGGGGCAATGCAACCAATGATTCCTCATTTATTTTTAAAATTGCCGCATCCTCCGTGATACCCTCATTTCCGAGACTCAATGAAACACCTTTTTCTATAACCTTTGCTTTGTATGCTCTGTCTTTTTCAATATCCGTGTCTCCATCTGAAGACGGGAAACATACATAGAGTTCTTCTTTAACTCTCCCTATGGTATAACTGTCTTTGGTTTCACTTACAACCGTTTCATATATCCCGTTTATCTGCTCGGTTGTTAACTCTATATCCAGTTCTGAAAGCTGAGATACTATTTCATCAATATCTTCAATTATATTTGACTGAAGATAGTTGATACATTCAAGTTCCTTATCTTCATCGGTGAGAGTTACTACATGGGCATTGGTTGCAAGATAGCCTTCTTCACTTATGACAACTCCGCTACCTTGTGCCGCAAGGAACACATCTATGCTTTTTTCACTCCCCCACTCAAGATACCCTATGATATCCTGTTTCATATCACTGAATACATATTCCGATATTTCTTCTTGTGTATACTCACCATCAAGCTCATAATACAATGATTCAATATATGCACGTATGGAATCTATGTTGAATGTGACGGGAGTATATCTGACCGAAGCACTATATTCAAGTCTTATGCATGCCACTGTCGACTTCAGTGCATGAGCTATATACTCGTCCTCATACTCAAATTCTTCTTCATAACCGTATTTTTCATATAAAAGTTCAGATTCACAAACTGCAGACTGTGAAAATAATAAAACCAATATTAAAGCAATACTGATTATATTTGTAATTCTCGCCTTCATACTTTCCCCTCCAAAAAATACGAATAACAAGCTTAAAAACATCATAATTATATCAAAGCAACATACTTTTGTCAAGGTAGACTCGTTTAAAAAAACACAAATTATCTGAAGTTTCTTTCAATAATATACTGTGTTTTCATAATCGCTGCAATTGTTTTTCCGTCTTTTATGTCACCTGACATTATCATAGACACAATCTCGTCTATGTGAATTTTTTCAATGTCAACAAATTCGTCTTCATCAGGACTGGATTCACCTTTTGTAAGACCTGTGGCTAAAAAAATATGAATAATCTCGTTTGTGTATCCTACCGAAGGATAAAACTCCCCAAGACTGCGAAATTCATTTGCACTGTAGCCTGTTTCTTCTGTGAGCTCTCTTTTTGCGCTGACAATTGGCTCTTCCCCGGGATCGATTTTCCCTGCAGGGATTTCCAGTATGGCTTTTTCGTAGGGTTTTCTGAATTGTCTTACCATACATACAAAGCCTTCATCATCTATTGCCACAACTCCTACACCACCGGGATGAAACACCATCTCCCTGCCGGCTTCTTTTCCGTTTACGTCTACTGTGTCTACCACATATTTTAGGACTCTGCCGTTATATATAATGTCTCTTTTAAGAGTTTTTTCAGGAACTATCATTTTTGTTCAGACCTTTTTTCAAAATTATTAATGATTTTTGATACAAAAAATCCGGATATTACTCCTATGAAGATCAGCACGAACGCAATAATCCATTTATAAGAATCACCGATGAGCTCGTCCTGTTCGTCTGTGTCCGTATTCTCAGTTTGAATTATTTTTCCGTCTTCTCCCATATACTCTATACCTGAAGGATCTTCTATTATCACTTTCTCTCCGTCTGTATCATGAGTATATAGTACGGAATCCCTTACGGTAAAATCAGAATTTCTTCCATCGGATGATACAAACTTGTATAGAGCTGTCAGCTCTATTGCTCCGTCGGTTTCCTCAACTCCTTCGGGCACCTTGAAAAGAAAATTGTCATGGCTTGCACTTGTAACAAGAAAAGCACCGTTTTTTATACTGTATACATTGCCGTTGAATGTGAGAGAAAGTAAAACATTATCGCCTTTTTTCGGATGATAATCATATCCGTCAAAATACATATATGATTTCAGACCTTCAATTTCTATCTCCTCTCCCTCTACTGAAGGATAGATAGGATCATCCTCGTTATGTTTTGTATTTTCTTTTGTATACGAACCGATTTCCTCGGTAACGTACACAGTAACTTCATCTCCGTGAACATTTACAATGGAAGCAAATACAAGTTTGTGTTGCTTGTTATCTATTATATTCCTTATGGCCTGGTGTGTGGTTTCGGATGCACTCACTGTCAAAAATGAAATAATAATTATTGCAATTGTGAGAATAATTAACAACGCTTTTTTGAGAATATTCATTTTTACACCGTCCTTTATTGACACAAAAAAGGCTGTCGCCTGAAGTGTTTTCTGCAACAGCCTTTGTGTTCTTAACTAATTATTATTCTTGTGCAGAAACTTCCTCAGCGGTAGTTTCTTCTACTACTTCCTCTACTACTTCCTCTACTACTTCTTCTGCAACTTCTTCTGCAACTTCTTCTGCAACTTCTTCTGCAACTTCTTCAACAACAGTTTCTTCAGAAGGAACTTCTTCTGTTGCTGCTTCTTCAGCGGGAACTTCTTCAACTTTGGGAGCAATGAGCGCTCTTATGCTGAGACCGATTTTCTGATTTTCAAGGTCGATTTCTACAATTTTCGCCTGAACGTGCTGTCCTATCATAAGTTCATCTTCAACTTTACCGATACGTTTGTCAGCAACCTGAGAAATATGAATAAGACCGTCAACTCCGGGGAAGATTTCTGCAAATGCACCAAAGGGAACAATTCTTACAATCTTACAATCTACCACGTCATCAACTTTAAGTTCTTTTTCAACTTTTGTCCAGGGGTTATCTTCTGCACGTCTAAATCCGAGAGAAATTTTACCTTTTTCTTTGTCAAATTCGAGAACATATACGCTTACTTCATCACCTACAGAAACAACTTCTGAAGGATCTTTGATTTTTGACCATGAAAGCTGGGAAATGTGAATAAGACCATCCACGCCGCCGATATCTGCAAAAGCTCCGAATTTTGTGAGAGATTTTACAATACCTTTATATTCTTTTCCAACTTCAATATCTGCCCAGAACGCTTCTGCAAGTGCTGCTTTTTGCTCAACAAGAACATTTTTGACAGAGCCGATAACTTTTGTTCTGCCTCTCATTTTTCTTATGTCAATGATTCTTAAATTAACTTCATCGCCAACAATTGAGTTAAGATCCTGAAGGAATCTGTCACTTGCCTGAGATGCGGGAACAAACACTCTTGAACCCTTAACTGAAACAACAACGCCGCCGTTTACAGCCTGAATAACTTTTCCTGTGAGGATTTCTTTTGATTCAAATGCGTCTTCAATTTCTTTTACGCCTTTCATCATTGCAATTTTCTTCATGGAAAGGGTAACTTCGCCTTCTACATCATTTACTCTGACAACGAAAACTTCCACTTCGTCGCCAACTTTGTACATAGATGTTATATCAGCTGTCGGATCATCTGTAACCTCGCCTGCGGGAACAAATCCGTCAGACTTATAACCAAGGTTAACGCTGATGCCTTTCTCACTGACACCCATTACGATACCCTTAACTACATCCCTTGTATTTAAAGTGATCAGAGATTTTTCGTACTCCTCAAATTCTTGTGCGAAGCTTTCCGCTCCTTTTGTGTTTTCAATCATTTTGTCTATAACCTCCTTAATAATGCACGACGGTGTGGAAGCACCTGCCGTTATACCAATTTTCCTTGGTATATATATATCTTGAGGAAAATCCTCAAAATTTTCAATCTGAATGGTATTTTCACAATACCTTTTGCAAATGTCGGTGAGTTTCACCGTGTTTGAACTGTGTTTGCCACCTATTACTATCATAAGTTCAGAATCTTTTGCAATGTTTGCGGCCTCTTCCTGTCTTTCATTTGTTGCACTGCATATGGTGTCAAAAATGAGAGAAGATTCAAATTCCGCTTTCACAAATTCCGAAATGGTTTCAAATGTGTTTCTGTCCATTGTTGTCTGGCACACCAGACACACTTTTTCACATATATCTATTTTACCACTAATATCAGATATGTCAAGAGAAATTATTGCATTATTTTCACACCAACCGTTAATTCCGATAACTTCAGGGTGATTTTTGTTGCCTACAATTACTATACGATAGCCTTCGTTGTAGTGTTTATGAACTATATTGTGTATTTTTTTGACAAAAGGGCAGGTCAGGTCTATATACTCTGTTTTACTGTCTTCAAGTTCATCTATAATTCCTTTCCCCACACCGTGAGTCCTTATGGCAAGAATTTTGCCGTCTTCAAGTTCATTTAAACTGTCTATGGCGTTTACTCCCTTTGTCTCAAGGTCAGATACCACAAATTCATTGTGGATTATGGGACCTAAAGTTGATATATTCACATCTTTTGACTTATCCTCAAGAGTTTTTATTGCCCTTGCCACTCCAAAGCAAAAGCCTGCCGTCTTTGCAAGTTTTATTTCCATATCATTCACTCCTGCCAAGTGCTTTTATGTCGTCATATATACAAGTGCTGACACGGTCAAAATCTTCGGCTGCAGGTTTTGTATCACCGTCCCAGTAAGGAACACATTTCCCTATGTTCATGGTAACTTTGGAAAAAATCTTAAATGTGGCATCAATATGTATGGGTAAAACCGGAGCATCTGTTTTGCATGCTATAAATCCGACACCGGATTTTACTTCTCCCTCATTTCCGAGTTTTGATCTTTGCCCTGTAGGGAAAATTCCAAGACACTCACCTGATCTTACTGTCTTTATTGCGCTCTTTATGGCATTAAGATCCGAACCTGTACGTTTGACGGGAATTGCCTTTATAAGTTTTAATATAAATCCCACAAAAAACACCTTGAAAAGTTCTGCCTTTGCCATAAAATATATTCTTCTTTTAACATATGCCTGAATAATAAGAGGATCCCAGCAGCTTATGTGATTGCTGCAAAGAATGAATCCGCCTTCTTTGGGCACATTTTCGGTTCCGTGTACTTCTACTCTGAAAATCAGAGACACAAAAGCTTTTATAAGTTTTACAAGTGCATTATACATTAGTTTATCACCTTTCGGATTAAGTCACACACGCTGTTGACAGATTCTTCAAAAGAAAGATCTGATGTGTCCAGAAAAATTGCATCATCTGCCATTTTGAGGGGAGACACTTCCCTTTGGGAATCCTGAGCATCCCTGTATTTCATATCCTCCAAGACCTCGGAAAGTTCTTTTTCTATACCTTTTTCCAGAAGTTCTCTGTGGCGTCTTTTGGCTCTTGCTTCAGCAGATGCTGTAATAAAAATTTTTACATCAGCATCAGGCAGAACGCTTGTTCCGATGTCTCTTCCATCCATTATGCAGTCATATTTTCCGGCAAGTTCCCTTTCCACCTTTAAAAGCCATTCTCTGACCTGAGGAATAACTGCAATATCTGATGCACCTTTTGAAACTTCAGGAGTGCGGATAAAATCGGTTATATCCTTGCCGTCCAGAATCATAAGTTGTCCTTTTTCGGATCTTTTAATGTCAAGGTTTGTTCTTTCAAGCATTGATACAACGCTTTGAGGCTGTGACTTTATCTGAATTTTTTCACTCAGTGCTTTGTATGCAAGAGAGCGAAACATTGCTCCGGTATCAATATATGTGAAACCGAAAATTTCTGACGCTCTTTTTGCAATTGTGCTTTTTCCGGCTCCCGAGGGCCCGTCAAGTGCAACATTTATCATTGGCTGATGCTCCTTTTTTATCTGACAAAAAATATTATCAGGTTTTAAAAATGAACAAATATCACATTGATATATTATACATTAAAACCGTGAAATACTCAATAGTTTTTTTTGAATTTTTTTATTTTTGTGAAACAATGCATCTGCAGATGTAATTTATCCCTTTTTTGCATTTTATGTTTTGACTGTTTCCCGCCACTGTCACATTTTGCGCAGGTAAAACACTTACTTCAAAATCCTTTTGAGCATATGACATTATCTCTATGGTGGCATTTGAATCAACTGTTATGCTTGCTTTATTGTCTTTTATTTTTACTGTTTTCTCACCGTCAACAAATACCCATACATCCTCGTTTTCATCAAGTGGCGATGTGTATAATTCCACCTTTCCAAGTTCAACTTCGGCATTTGGAGACAAAACACTCTTTGCAGGTTCAAAGCCCAGTTTTATTATCTGAGAACAAACAAGACAAAGTGTCAGAGATGCCAGCAGCACTCTCCCCATTATGCTCACCGGAGATTTTGTAAATCTTTTTTTCGAAAAAAAAGCAGGTTGAGCCTGCACCCTTGTCGCTGGCATAGCTTCGTTAACATCAGATCTCGCAGACGTTTTTTCACGAAATTTCCTATACGGCAAAAAAAATATTTTCAAAAGTAATCACTCCTTTTGAAAATATTTTATGTTTTTTGTTACGCATTCATACCCGCAAGATATGCTGTGGAAAATGCTATCTGAAGATTAAATCCTCCCGTATAGGCATCAACGTCTATCACTTCTCCCGCAAAAAACAGTCCCGGTGAGATTTTCGATTCCATTGTTGCAGGGTTTATTTCTTTGACATTAACTCCTCCCGATGTTATTATCGCTTCTGAAACAGGTCGTTTCTCTTTGATTTTCAAATTAAGGGATTTAATTAAATTCACAAGATTGTGCCTTTGCTCTCTTGTTATGGAATTCACCTTTGTTCTCGGATCAATTTCCGAAAGTTTCACAACTACGGGAATGAGTTTCTTCGGAAGAAGTGCATCAAGGGAATTTATAAAATCCTTATTCTTTTCTGTTTCAAAGTCTCTTAAGATTCTATTGTCAAGGGTTTTAAAATCAAGAGCAGGTTTAAGGTCTATGGAAACTGTATATTCTTCGTTGGATTTCATGTGAGATGAAGCACTCAGAACAACGGGGCCTGAAATTCCGAAATGTGTAAAGAGCATTTCACCGAAATCTTCATATATTTCCCTGCCGTTTTTCATAACTTTTATGGAAATATTCTTTAGAGAAAGTCCCATAAGTTCGGTCACAAATTTTTCGTCGGTAACAAGAGGCACCAAAGACGCCTCGGGATTTCTTATGCTGTGTCCGAGTTTTTCGGAAAACTTATATCCGTCGCCTGTGGAACCTGTACCCGGATAACTCACGCCGCCGGTGGCAATAATGACTGATGCACAAAGGATTTTCTTTCCGCTTTGAAATGCCACTTCGTATCCGTTCTGTATTTTTTTCACATCTTTAACAAACGAGAAAACACATTCTACTCCCATTTTTTTGGCATATGATGCAAGGACATCTCTCACATCTGATGCTTTGTCACTTTTCGGAAAAATTCTTCCGCCTCTTTCGGTTTTAACCTCAAGTCCTTCTCTTTCCAGAAAATCTGTCAGGTCTGTGTTTGTGAAAGAGTAAAAAGCACTGTACATGAAGTTTGCATTAACTCTGGTATTGGCTATAAAATCCTCCATAGATGCTGAATTTGTTACGTTGCATCTTCCTTTGCCCGTTATCAGAAGTTTTTTTCCAAGATATTTATTTTTTTCTGCAAGGTATACTTTTTTACCTCTTGAGGCAGCAATTGATGCAGAAAACATTCCTGCAGGGCCGCCCCCAATAACTACAACGGTATTTTCCATTATCACTTATACCTCATCATCTTTTTCAACAGGTTTTTCATACACTCTGTATTCATCCCATATACCTTCAAGTGCATGGAAGTTTTCGGTCACCTTTTCTCTGTTTCTCATAACAAGTGCAACAATCAGGGCATTTATTATGCTGAGGGGTGCCACAAGAGAATCAACAAAATTTGAAGTGTCACTTCTGGCAATAAGGCTATGGTCTGAATATTTCACAATGGGTGAATTTTCAGAATCTGTGATGGCAATTATCCTGCTTCCTCTGTCGCTTGCATACTTTACGGCATTTAAGGTGCGGCGGGAATACCTCGGATAACTTATGGCAATTACCGCATCTTCCTTATCGACACCAAATATCTGCTCGAATGTTTCGCTGGCGGAATTCGTGGTTATGAGTCTTGCATCAATGGACACAAGATTCAGATAAAAACCAAGGAAACTTGCCATGGAAAAACAGGTTCTTGCACCGATTATGTACACTCTTCTTGCATTCATAACCGTGTCTATACATTTCGTGAAATCTTCCGGTCTGACACACTCAAGAGTCTGTCTGAGTTTTTCAATGTCGGATGTCAGAACAGTTGTGAGAATGTCTTTATCCGCAAATTTATTAGATGTTATCTCCATTCTCTGAACGCTTGTGAGTTTGTTCTTTATTATCTCTCTTAAATCCTTTTGGAATTCAGGATACCCCTCATAGCCAAGTTCAGAGGCAAAACGGACAACTGTGGATTCGCTCACTCCCACCTCTTCGCCAAGTTTTGCCGCAGTCATATATGCCGCTTTATCGTAATGATTCTGTATAAAATCAGAAATTCTTTTCTGACTTTTACTAAAATCTCCGTACATACTTTTCATTTTAAATATTATGTTATTCTTTTCCATAATGCTTTTCTCCCACGTTAATAATACAAGGCAAAAAACACCCCTCCAATTGCTTGGAGGGGATTTGGTACGTTATCGAAATTTATATATTCTCAAACAGATTACAGCTTATGCCTTAACCACATTTGCAGCCTGAGGACCTTTTGCACCGTCGATAACTTCAAATTCTACAGCTTCACCTTCCTGGAGTGACTTATATCCTTCCATGTTGATTGCTGAGAAGTGAACGAAAACATCGCCGCCGTCTTCACACTCGATAAAACCATAACCTTTTTCGGCATTAAACCATTTTACTGTACCTTTTTGCATTATTGTGCCTCCTAAATTACTGTGAGCTTTTGCTCTTTGTTAATATCTCATGGGAACATTTGTCCCATTTCTTGTATCTTATCACAGTTTACTGTCAATGTCAATATTTTTATTTTTATTTAACAAAATCAACCAAAAAACTGCATTTGATTTTATTGCTTTTACATAGTTACCGTTTGACAACATAAAACACTCTCTGTTCATTTTCTGACGGTGCTTCCTCTGTCAATTCGCCATATACCCCTTCAAGAGTGAGTCCTGCCTTTTCTATTGCTTTCATTAAGAAATCGTGACTGTGATACATCTGGGTATGCTCTTCCAGGATACGGTTATAAACTCCGTTTTTATTTTTGACAAAAAAGTTCAGGCGAAAGTCGCAGTATTCTCCGTCAAAAGAGTTTTCCCATGTGTAGAACACATTTTTTTCTTCAAACACAAAGGTGTTATCCGACAAAATATTTTCGTATTTATGAAGGGTATTCACATCAAATATGAAAACTCCGCCGGGGTTTAAATAGTTTGCAACAAGAGAAAAAACCTCTTCAACTTCATCTGAGTCGGTGACATAATTCAAACTGTCAAGCATACATAAAAATGCATCTACTGTCCCATAAAGTTCAAAGGATGTCATATCCTGCAAAAGATAGAGAATCTTTTTGGCACCTTTTTTCTGAGATGCCCTGTAAAGCATTGAATCTGACGAATCAATTCCGATCATATCATATCCTTTTTTTGCCATTATGGAGCACACAGTCCCTGTTCCACACCCAAGGTCTGCAATGAGATTTGGTGTATAGGACATATGCTTTTTGAAAAGTTTTTCTATATATTCACATCTTTTTTCGTATTCCACATCATCTGTGAGAATATCATATACATCTGAAAATCCCGTGTAACTTGGCAAGATTTCCATAATCACTTCTCCTTTTTGTCTTTTCCGGCAATTCTTTCAAGGACAGATCTATAACCGCCTGCGCCGTAATTAAGAGCGCGGTTGACACGACTTATGGTGGCGGTGCTTGCACCTGTTTTTCTCACAATGTCGCTGTATACCACTTTTTCTTCAAGCATTCCGGCAACTTCAAGACGTTGTGCCATTGCCTTGATTTCAGAAATTGTGCAAAGATCTTCCAAAAGGGCAAAACACTCTTCCTTTGTCTTTAAAGAAAGTATGGCATCTGCAAGAATATCTATTCCGTTTTCATTAAGTTTTTCAAGCATATTATCATTCCTTTATCGGACTAAAATATTTGTTCATTCATATTTTTGTGAGTTTTGCAAAAGACGCAAGAAGCGAACGTGTTCCCACATTATCAAACGAGATTTCTATCTGTGCATCTCCTCCTGTGGGAGTGACTGACAAAACAAGACCGTTTCCAAACTTTTTGTGGTTTACTCTGTCACCTTTCTTTATGTCGCATCCGCCCATCTCACTTTTAATCTCTGCTCCTCGTTTTACACCGGGGATTGATGAAACAGATGAAGATTTTGAGCCGGCAAAACTAAAGGTTGGCAAAGTTGTATTCTTTTTGGGTGCTGAAACATTATACAGTGCATTAAATCCTGACTGTCTTTTCTGTTCTATGTCCATATACTCTGCCGGGATTTCCGATACAAACTTTGAAACCATTCTTGCCTCGGTTTTTCCGTAGAGCGTTCTTTGTTTTGCATATGTAAGATAGAGTTTTTTTCTTGCTCTTGTGATTCCCACATAGCAAAGTCTTCTCTCTTCTTCTATTCCGTCTTCTTCCATTTCGCTCATGAAACTCGGAAAAAGTCCCATTTCCATTCCGCACATAAACACCACAGGGAATTCCAGACCTTTTGCACTGTGGAGTGTCATGAGAACAACTGCATTTTGCTTTTCGTCATAGTTATCGACATCGGAAACAAGAGAAATATTATCAAGGAATCCTTCAAAGGTTGGATTTTCAACTTTTTCTTCATATTCTTTTGCTTTGGATTTGAATTCTTCAACGTTTTCTATTCTTGAAACTGCTTCATCAGGGGGACTTTCAAGAAGAAGTCTTGAAACATATCCTGTTTTGGTCAGAAGTTCGTCAATGAGTTCTGTCACAGAAACAGAATTGAGTTTTTCCCTGAGTTCTTTTATCATATCTGCAAATTCTGTGATTTTTGCATTTACTCTTCCAAAACTTTCTGCATAGGAACCGTCTGTTATTATGTCAAACATACTTCTGCCAACACTTAAAGCATAGGTTTGAAGCTTAACAACAGTGGAATCTCCGATTCCTCTTTTGGGAACGTTTATGATGCGGGTGAGATTCTGGTCGTCATCAGGATTGAAAAGGACTCTCAGATATGAAAGAATGTCTTTGATTTCTTTTCTGTCATAGAACCTTAATCCCGAAAGGACTCTGTAAGGACAGGTCAGATTTTCTTCAAAGGCTCTCGTCTGGGCATTTGTACGGTAGAGTATGGCAAAATCAGAATATTTATACCCTTGTTTTGAAACCAGTTGTTCAATCTGATTGTTGACATATACCGCCTCGCTCACCTGGTCGCCCATGCCGCGGAGAATGATTTTTTCACCATCGCCCGAATCTGTCCAAAGGTTCTTAGATTTTCTGTTACGGTTGTTTGCAATGACATTGTTTGCGGCTGTGAGAATATTTTGGGTTGAACGATAGTTCTGTTCAAGTTTGACAACCTTTGCCTCGGTGAAATAACGCTCAAAATTAAGAATGTTTGTGATGTCTGCACCTCTGAATTTATAGATACTCTGATCATCATCACCCACTACGCAAAGATTTCTGTGAGTGGAAGAAAGCATCTGAACAAGTTCATATTGACAACTGTTTGTGTCCTGATATTCATCAACAAGAATATATTTAAACTTGTTTTGATAGTATGAAAGCACATCGGGGCAGGTTTTGAAAAGTTCAACGGTTTTTAAAATGAGATCATCAAAATCAAGGGCATTATTGGTTTTCAGAGTTTTTTCATATTCAGTATAAAGTCTTGCATACTGACGGTCTCTGTAGTTACTTTCAGACGACGCTTCAAATTCCTTTGTGGAAATATTCCTGTTTTTGCAATCGCTTATACGACCTATAACTGATTTTACCGGAAAATTGTCTTCATTGAGACCGCAGTTTTTCAGGCAGTCTTTTACAATTCTTTTCTGGTCGTTTGAATCATATATGGTAAACTCACCTTTGTACCCAATGTGAGAAATGTCTCTTCTGAGGATCCTCACGCAACATGAGTGAAAAGTTCTTACCCACATATCCTCACTTGACTCGCCAACAAGAGCGGCTATTCTTTCTTTCATTTCCGCTGCCGCTTTATTGGTAAAGGTTATGGCAAGTATCTGCCAGGGTTTTGCAAGTCCCGATTCTATGATATGTGCCACCCTTTTTGTTAAAACCGTGGTTTTTCCACTTCCTGCACCTGCAAGAACAAGAAGAGGACCTTCGGTTGTAAGAACTGCTTCTTTTTGTTTATCATTGAGTCCCTGTAATATATCACTCATCATCTGTTCCCCCATCATCTAATACAATTTCTTCCACATAACTCCAGAATTCTTCCACGCCAAGTCCTGAAACTGCAGAAAAAGGAATTATGATATCGTCCCCTGAAAGGTTGAGGACATTTATTATTGTTTTTATGGATTCGTCTCTCTGAGATGCTTTAAGTTTGTCAAATTTTGTCGCCACAACAACTGCCCTTGGGCACACTTCCCTTATAAACGAAAGCATAAGTTTATCATCAGAGGTAGGCTCGTGGCGGCTGTCCACAAGAAGAATCACCTGACTCAAAGTGTCTCTTGTATGAAGATAGGTTTCTATCATCTGTCCCCATTTTCTTTTTTCTTCCTTGGACACTTTTGCAAATCCGTAGCCCGGAAGATCAACAAAATTTATGCAACTGTCTATGTTATAGAAATTAATTGTTGCGGTCTTTCCGGGTTTTGCACTGACTCTTGCAAGGCTTTTTCGGTTTAACAGTTTATTTATAAGTGAAGATTTTCCGACATTTGACCTTCCTGCAAAGGCAAGGTCAGGAAAGTCCGTTTTTGGATATTGATTTGGTTTTACTGCCGATATGGTCAGCGAAACATTGTGGATATTCATACAATTCACCTCACACAAGTGCAGTTTTAAGCACTGTTTCCATTGAATCAGCCTCAACAAAATTCATATTGGCACGAACATCTTCGGGAATATCTTCAATGTCTCTCATATTATCAGACGGTACAAGAACTGTTTTAATTCCGTTTCTGAAAGCAGCAAGAGATTTTTCTTTAAGTCCGCCAATCGGAAGGATTCTTCCTGTTATGGTGATTTCGCCTGTCATTGCAACCTTTTTGCTGATCTTTTTCCCTGTTAAAGCAGAAATAAGTGCTGTTGCAATGGTAATTCCGGCAGAGGGGCCATCCTTTGGAACTGCACCTTCAGGAACGTGAATGTGGATGTCATAATTTTTATGAAAACCCGATTCAACTCCCAGAGTTTCGCTGTTTGCCCTGATGTAACTTATGGCGGCTTTGCAGGATTCCTTCATAACATCACCGAGTTGTCCTGTAAGTTCCAGATTACCGGAGCCTTCCATAAGATTTACTTCTATGCAAAGCGTGTCTCCGCCATACATTGTCCATGCAAGACCTGTGGCTACGCCAACTTCGTCTTTTTTAAGGTTTTCCGTGTCACGGAATATTTTTTTGCCGAGATATTTTTCTATGGTTTTTCCGCTTATGCTGACAGATGACTTTTCGCCGGACACGACAATTCTTGCAACTTTTCGCATTATTTCGCCAACTTTTCTTTCAAGTTCTCTGACACCGGATTCTCTTGTGTAGGAATTGATAATTTCGAGTATGGCACTGTCTGCAATTTTTACGTTGGATTTTTTAAGACCGTGTTCCTGTATCTGACGGGGAATTATATACTCTTTTGCAATTGAAAGTTTTTCCCTGTCTGTGTAGCCTTCGAGTTCTATGACTTCCATTCTGTCAAGAAGGGGTCTGTCTATACTTTCAAGTGAATTTGCCGTTGTTATGAAAAGCACATCTGAAAGATCATATTCAAGTTCGATGTAATGGTCGCGGAAAGAAAAATTCTGTTCGCTGTCTAAAACTTCCAAAAGTGCTGCAGAGGTGCTTCCTCTGTGGTCAGCACCGAGTTTGTCAATTTCATCGAGCAAAATGAGAGGATTGGATGTACCTGACTGCTTTATGGCAGATATTATTCTTCCGGGCATTGCACCGATGTAGGTTTTTCTATGGCCTCTTATTTCTGCTTCGTCTTTAACGCCGCCAAGACTCATTCTCACATATTTTCTGTTAAGGGCTCTGGCAATGGATTTTGCAACAGAAGTCTTACCAACCCCCGGAGGTCCCCAGAGACAGATTATGGGAGATTTTTTGCCGCCGGAAAGATTTCTTACTGCAAGAAATTCCACTATTCTTTCCTTGACTTTTTTCATTCCGTAGTGGTCAGAATCAAGAATCTGTGTTGCCTGTGTCAGATCTTTGTTTTCTTCATCATATATTCCCCAGGGAAGCGATGTCACCCAGTCAAGATAATTTCTGATGACTGATGCATCGGGATTGCCCGGTTGCATACGTTCAAGTCTGGAAAGTTCTTTTTCACACTTTTTAACCACACTTTCGGGTGCTTTCACTTTTTCAAGTTTTGAAAGAATTTCTGCTCTTTCTTCATCAGGATCGTCATCTTCACCCAGTTCATCTTTTATGACCTTTATCTGTTCACGAAGATAATATTCTTTCTGATTCTTGTCCATCTTGTCCTTGACTTTGTGATTTATCATCTTTTCAAGTCTCAGAAGTTCAATTTCGGAATGAAGATGAGAAAGAATTTTCTCAAGACGTGACACAAGGTCGAATTCTTCCAGAAGTTCCTGCTTTGTATCAAGATCAAGAGCAAGAGCGGCTGCTACCATATCGGAAAACTGTTCGGGATCTGAAATGTTGACATAGGGATTTACTGCCTCCTTGTCAAACTTGCCCATGAGAGAAAAATATATGCCGCATTGTTTGGTTATCTCTCTGACATATGCATCTATTGTGAGATTTTCCTCATTTGTATATTCTGTTTTGGGTGTGTACTCTCTCAATCTGCACTCAAAAAACGGTGATGTCGATGTAAATTCTTCAATTTCAGCTCTTGAAATTCCCTCAACAAGCACTCTCACGTCATCTTCAGAAACTTTAAGAATCTGTTTTACGCGGGCAATTGTTCCCACGGTATACATATCTTTTTCGGTGATAGTTTCAATTTCGGGATCCCTTTGAGCCACTAAAAACAAAAGTTGATCTTCTATCATACATTCTTCAACTGCGCTGACAGATTTGTTTCTGCCCACATCAAAGTGGATTATCATATATGGAAAAACAGGAAGTCCTCTCAGAGGAAGCACCGGCATTGTAACGGTTTTTGTTGTTTGTTCCTTTTTCATAAGTGCGTTCTCCTTATTTTGTATACGTTTATTTTTGACCATCAAATTACCTTACGGCAGTTATATAAAGGGGCAAACCCACCCCACAATATTATATTATACTAAAGTATCCGCACTATTGCAATAGTAAATTGCTACATAATTTCATAATTTCGAAACTCTTTGTCATAGCCGGGGATTATTTTCATAAAATTATCAGAGAAGACTATCGGGAGCGGATTATGAATATTTCAGGAAGAAAAAAACACCATATATTTACCATAGTAATTGGCGGAAAGTGGCTTATTAAAAGAATCCTGCCTTTTTTTCTGATACTTTTTATTCTTTTTGCACTAAACATCTCAAAATATACACAAGAGGGATTATCAGCTATTGCAAGATTATCGATGATTGCGAAAAATCCTCTTAAAAACAGAGACGTCGTTTCAAGAAAATCATCACTGCCCAACATATATCAGATTGCAAGGGTATCATCACCGTTTCTGATCCCCCGGTCAAATCACAACTATGAAAATGAAAACATCAAACTGAATACAAAAACCCCTTCCACACCCAATGAAAAAACATCAGAAAAAACACTTGCTTCATCAGGTCTTGAGATTATCAATTCGACATCATATACAGTTGATGTGAATTCCCTGACGAAAAAAAAGATAGCATACAATGCAATTTCAGATTCAAAGAAAGTTCTCATTGTGCACACCCACGGATGCGAAACATATTCGGATTCTACAGGCAAAGGACTTGGACAATCAGGATCATACCGTACCACGGATACGAAAAAAAACGTTACTTCCATAGGAAAGATTATTGCAACAGAACTTGAAAAAAGAGGTGTTGAAGTTATATATGACAATACCCTTTGCGATACCCCTTCCTACAATGCATCATACAAAAAAAGTATGGAAGTAACCGAGAAGCATATCCGTGATAATCCCGACATACGGTTTGTGTTTGATATTCATAGAGATGCCATAGAAGACTCAGACAAAAATCCTGTTAAACTGACTGCAGAAATAAACGGTGAAAAATATGCACAAGTTATGATAGTATGCGGAACGGATGCATCCGGTCTCAACCATCCCCATTGGCAAGAAAACCTCACTCTCGGTCTTAAAATTCAGCAAAGACTTGAAGATAAATATCCGGGACTTGCCAGACCTCTCAACCTGAGAGAAGAAAGATTTAATATGCACGAAACGAAAGGATCTCTGATATTTGAAATCGGCACACACGGCAATACTTTGGAAGAAGCAGAAAAAAGTGCTGTTCTTTTGGCAAATGCAGTTTGTGATGTAATATGTAATTGACAAAAAAAGGTATATGAGTTATAATTATAAAGTATTGTAGGAGCGTGTTGTTCCATATAATATTTGTTTCCTATTAAACAACCGAAAAACAGGAGGCACCAATGAAAATCAATTTCAAATCATTCAGAATATATACTCTTTTGACAACACTTATGTCAGCAATTTTCATTTTCCCGGGTTGGTTTTCTCTCTCGGTTCCGTTACTTGAATCGTTCCTGGAATCCGATTCTTTATATATTTCATTTTTCAGACTACCCGAATTTATTATAGACCACGGATTATTGACTCATATAACCAACATCGGCGGTAAAACAGTCAGTCTTACTGTTTTAATCTTGTGCGGAATACTCAAATATATGTGTGTTCTTTCTGCCGGACTTGCTCTATACGGAATATGGAAATCCTGCATAAAAAAGAAACCTACAAGATTTTTGATATCATCTCAGATTATTGCGCTTGTACTTCACTGTCTGTGCATCTTAATCGTTCTGGGATTTGCAATTGCCATGGGTGTTTTTTCAGGTAGTATTGCAGATGCCACAGGCTTTAGCGAAAAGCTGCTGAACGTGTCGTTTATCCCCACAGTGTGGTTTTATCTTTCACTTATAAGTTGTGTATTATCTCTGATATTTTCCATAAAATACAAAAAAGAATCCTAATTAGTACCAAAGAGGTGTTTTAATATGCCGATAATCGGTTTTGATAACGAAAAATATCTTCATATGCAGTCTCAGTATATTAACGAGCGCATTTCTCAGTTTGGCGGTAAACTCTATTTAGAGTTTGGCGGTAAACTCTTTGATGACTATCATGCATCGAGAGTTTTGCCCGGTTTTGAACCTGACAGTAAACTGAAAATGCTTATGCAACTTAAAGACAGAGTTGAGATTGTTATTGTTATCAACACCTCAGACATTGAAAAAAACAAACTTCGCTCCGACCTTGGAATCACATATGAACAGGATGTTATCCGTCTTATTGACTGTTTCCGTTCAATAAATCTCTATGTGAGCAGTGTTGTTATGACAAGATTTTCAGGGCAGAGTGCCTGCATTGCTTACCAGAAACGTCTTGAATCTCTTGGAATAAAAGTGTATCGCCACTATGACATTGACGGATATCCTTCAAACATTTCCAAAATCGTAAGCGATGAAGGATATGGCAAAAACGAGTATATTGAGACAAGCCGTGAACTTGTTGTTATCACCGCCCCGGGTCCAGGTAGCGGAAAAATGGCAACTTGCCTTTCCCAACTTTATCACGAACATAAAAAAGGTATTCAGGCGGGATATGCAAAATTTGAAACATTCCCTATCTGGAATATCCCTCTTACCCATCCGGTAAATCTTGCATATGAGGCTGCAACAGCAGACCTTAATGATGTTAATATGATAGATCCGTTCCACCTTGAAGCCTACGGTGAAACCACTGTCAACTACAACAGAGATGTTGAAATTTTCCCTGTTGTAAAATCAATGCTTGAAACAATTTTAGGAACTTGTCCCTACAAATCCCCCACGGATATGGGTGTTAATATGGCAGGAAACTGCATTATAGACAATGATGCAGTTATGGAAGCATCACGTCAGGAAATTGTAAGAAGATATTATACTGCGCTTTGTGAGCAAAGACGGGGTGCTGTGACGGAAGATGTTGTATATAAACTTGAACTTCTGATGAAAAAAGCACAGGTTTCTCCATCTGACAGACTTGTGGTTGAGCCTGCACTTAAAAAAGCTGAAATCACAGGTTCTCCCGCCGCATCACTTATGCTTGGTGACGGCAGAATTGTTACAGGAAAAACATCTGAACTTCTGGGAGCATCTGCAGCGCTGCTTTTGAATGCTCTTAAAACTCTTGCAGGAATTGATGACAAAATTCATCTTATTTCTCCCCTGATTGTAGAGCCTATATGCAGACTTAAAACCGATCATTTCGGCAACCGTAACCCAAGACTTCACACCGACGAAACCCTGATTGCGCTTTCAATAAGTGCTGCAACAGATTCAAATGCGGAACGTGCAATGAAAGAAATTCCGAACTTAAGAGGATGTGAACTTCACTCAAGCGTTATACTTTCGCCTGTTGATGAAAAGGTGTTTAAACGGCTTGGAATAAATTTAACCTGCGAACCGCAGTTTAAAGAAAAAATCATAAATTAAACCAAAGGTGTTTCTCCGATTGAAGTATTATACTATTCGGAATGATTGTTTGGCAAAAGAACTGTCTCATTGATTTGAAGTGAGGCAGTTCTTTTATTTTAAAGTATTGAAAACTCCTTCTCTATACTTTAAAAACTTATTATATTACCGTGCAGTTTTTTGAAATCAAACATTTACTTTTCAAAAGTGAACATGACATAAGATACAAAAATTCCGTATATAAACAAATTACAGTGAAATAATATGATAAAAAGACTTTGGAGGCGCCATGAAATATGAAATCCACACCGACCTTGCAATAGAATCTGCGGCGGTGGAAAATCTTGAAGTAAGCGGAAGTATTACAGGTATTAAATCTGAAAGCCACAGAGAAAATTATGTCACGGTTACAAGAGTTGAAATAATAAACAAAAGAGGCGAAGAGGCAGTCGGGAAACCAAGAGGTCACTATGTTACCATAGAAGTTCCAAAACTTCGGGAAAATGTCACAGAGGCTTTTGATGCAGCCGAAAAGTCTCTGACAAATGAACTCAAAAATATTCTGAATCTGAAAAAAGGCGACACTGTTATGGTGGTAGGTCTTGGAAACAGGTTTGTAACTCCTGATGCACTTGGGCCCAAAGTTGTTGACAAACTCCTTGTCACAAGACATCTCTACGGTGTTTTGCCTGATGAAATCACAAAAGATATGAATTCACTTTGCGCAGTTTCTCCGGGAGTTCTTGGCATAACAGGAATGGAGACAGGGGAAATCATAAGTGGAATTAAAGATAAGATAAAGCCTGACCTGATCATTGCCATAGACGCCCTTGCATCAAGAAAAACCTCACGCATAAGCACAACATTTCAGATTGCAGACACAGGGATTGTGCCGGGCTCAGGGATAGGTAACAAAAGAAAAGAACTCACAAAAGAGACTATGGGTGTGCCCGTTATTGCAATCGGAGTGCCGACTGTTATTGAAGCGGCGGCAGTTGCAAGCGACGCCATAGAACTTCTCATTGAAGCGGTTAAAATCCATGCAAAAAAAGGTTCTCCCCTTTTTGGTGCCGTGGATGCCTTTGACAATGAGAACAGGTATGACCTCATAAGCGAAGTGCTATCGCCATCTGCAGGTGATTTGATAGTGACACCCAAGGAGGTTGACTCCATTATTGACGAAGTATCAAAAATAATTGCTATGAGCATCAACGAAGCAATAAATGGCGAAACTGCAAAAAAACTTGGAGAAATTCTTTGATTTATTTTCATATTTTGTTTTCTTTTTTATTTAAAAACCTTCTCAAAACCGCTGAAAAAGTGGCGTTTGAGAGGGTTTGTTTTTTAAATGGCAGGCAGAATTTCAAGTGTGAAAAAGAGATATAATGAATTTGCAACAGACGAAAAAAGAAAAATTTTACCCACAATGCCCAAATACGTCTGCGCTGACTCCCGGGAAAGACCGGATGATTTGACACTTCGGAAAGACGAAAGGAAGGAGAAAGAATGAAAAAGATTTCAGAGCAGGAGAAAAAATTAAAAGAACTTGGTCTTCTTTCGCAAGATGTGAATGAAGAAAAAGAAGACAAGGAAAGGACAGACGCTCAGTCCGAAAAAATTGAGTCACCTGACAAAGAAGCAGAATTCGAAAAACTCATCAAAGGAGAGTTCAAAGAGCAGTTTGAGGAGAGAATGAGAAATAATTTAAAGAGAAGATTCAAAGAAAGCTCGGACCTCAAAGCAAAAAATGAACACAATGAGAAAATTGTAAATATGCTTATGGAAAAATATGCCATAAAAGACGGTGACACACAAAGCCTCATTGAAGCAATCGAAGCAGATGATTCTTATTTAAAGGATGAGGCAGAAAAAATGGGTGTGGAGACTGATGTTTTGAAAAAACTCAGACAACTTGAATTTGAAAATGACACCCTCAAAAAAAGTATTGACCGTGAAAAGGCGGCAAAGAAAATGGAAAAAACCATATCAGAGTGGATAAGTGACGGGGAATTCTTAAAAGAAAACTATCCCGAATTTGACCTTGAGGCAGATTCTGAAAATCCCGAATTCATAAACCTCTTAAAAGGAGGCGCAGGTCTTAAGGGAGCATATCTTGCGACGCACCACAATGAAATAATAAAGAGTTTGGTGGAAAAAGCGGCAAGAGAAGCAAGAGAAGAAGCCATTGAGGCTATGAGAGCAAAAGAAATGCGTCCACCCGAAAACGGTATGAGTTCCAAAAGTGCCGCTCTTTTCAAAACAGATGTATCAGGCCTCACACCGGAGCAAAGAGCAGAAATTGCAAAAAGAGTTGCAAAGGGTGAAATAATCAGTTTCTGATTTTTCTGATACTGACGCAACTGCTTAAGCACACGGGAGTCAAACACCGCATGGTTTTAAAATGACAATTTCGCTTTATCCCGCGCGAAATCCCTTGAAAATACGTCAGTATTCTCTTCGAGATTTCACTTGTATAAAAACTAAATTGTCTATTTTAAAACTCTTCGACCTTAAACGCAGAGAAATTTAGTAAAATTTCAATGCGGAGGTCGAAGCAAGGCTGACGCCTTGCGAGAGCGACAAGTTGAAAGTGTGCAAATTTATCAAGTTTAAGGCATACGGGGTTTGGCTCCCGTGTGCTTAACGAAAGGAGATATTATGATTTTAGATTTAACTTTATTTGATGCAAATCCAAACACAACTTTGGAATCGGGACTTAGTGCTGAAATGAGAACCTATTACAGCGATTATCTCATTGACAATGCAAAACCAAACCTTGTTCACGACCAGTTTGGACAGAAACATGCTATTCCCGCAAACGGAGGAAAGACAATTCAGTTCAGAAAATTTATGCCCTTTTCAAAGGCTACAACTCCTCTTTCAGAGGGCATAACCCCTGACGGTGGATCACTTTCTGTCACAAGCGTAACAGCAACCGTTGACCAGTATGGATATTATGTTACAATATCCGATATGCTTCAGTTATCTGCCGTTGACAACACATTGGTTGAAACCACAAAACTTCTCGGAAGTCAGGCAGGTATTACTCTTGACACCATTACAAGAGAAGTTTTAAACGGCGGTACCAGTGTTATGTATTCAGGCGGAAAAGAGGCAAGGGATGCCATTGACGCAGATTCAAAACTCTCTGTTGATGACATTTTTAAAGCGGCACGTTTCCTGAAAACACAAAACGCTCCAAAAATCAACGGAAGTTACGTGGCAATCATCCATCCAGACGTTTCATATGACCTTATGAGAGATCCCGAATGGATTGACGTACATAAATATGCCTCAACTTCTGAAATTTTTGAAGGCGAAATCGGAAAGCTTGCAGGCGTAAGATTTGTTGAAAGCACAGAGGCTAAAATCTTCAAGGGTGAGGGTGCTTCTTCTCTTGATGTATATTCCACCCTTGTTCTCGGTGCAAATGCCTACGGCGTGACAGAAATTACAGGCGGCGGTCTTACACACATCGTAAAACAACTTGGTTCCGGCGGAACAGCAGATCCTCTCAACCAGAGAGCAACTGCCGGATGGAAGGGAACAAAAACCGCTGAAAGACTTGTGGAAAACTATATGATAAGAATTGAAAGTTCGTCAAGTTTTTCAAATTCAGGTAACTAATTAAACAGAAAGGATGAATTTTACCATGGCAAAAACATCTACACAGACAGTGGCGGAAAAAGTTTCTAAAACTGACTTTTACAACGAACTTGTTACTGTCAAACTCTTTAAAGACAACGACAAATACAAAGATGATGTGTTTGTTGCAGTAAACGGTGTCGGAATGATTGTACCAAGAGGAAAAGAAGTGCAAATTCCGAGAAAATATGCCATCGCTTTAAAAAACAGCGAAGCACAGGACAGTTTTGCAGCTCAGCACTCTATGGAACTTTCCAAAAATGCAGAAGCAACAGAACTTAACTGATAGTATATCATATTAGTTTTACCTCCATTTTTAATAAAATATGGTATAAAATAATCAGGCTGCTGAAAATGAATCTGTTTTCAGCAGCCTGATTTGCTTTACTGTTCTATCTTTTACTAAGTTCAACATACGGTCTTTCTTCGAGGACATTAATATATGCCGGACGTATGATTTTGCCGTTATTTTGAATCTCTTCAATGCGGTGAGCACTCCAACCCGCAATTCGTGCAATGGCAAAAAGCGGAGTGTAGAGTTCGTTGGGAAGTTGAAGTGTTTTGTAGATAAGTCCCGAATAAAAGTCCACATTCGGACTTACACCTTTATACATTTTTCTCTTTTCTGCAATAATCTCCGGTGCAATTCGGGCAACCATGTCATAAAGCTCAAAATCCTCATCATGACCTTTGGCACAGGCAAGTTCCTTTGCACATTCTTTTAATATGTCAGCTCTTGGATCGGATTTGGAATAAATGGCATGACCCATACCGTAAACAAGCCCGGCATTATCGAAGGCGTTTTTATCAAGGAGACGACAGATGTAATCTTTAATCTCGTCCTTGTTCTTTGTATTGATACTCTGCTTCATATCATCAAACATTTTTACAACCTTAATGTTTGCTCCTCCGTGGCGTGGGCCCTTAAGGGACCCAAGAGCTGCAGCGACGGATGAGTATGTGTCGGTGCCCGAAGATGTTACCACATGAGTTGTAAAAGTAGAATTATTTCCGCCTCCGTGTTCTGCGTGAAGAACAAGACAAAGATCCAAAACAAAAGCTTCAAGCTCTGTGAAGTTTCCGTCGCCTCTTAAAAGATGAAGAATATTTTGAGCTGTGGAATACTCTGTCTTGGGAAGATGAATGTTAAGGCTCTGCTCATTATAGTAGTGCTGGAATGATTGATAGCCATATACAGAAAGAAGAGGAAATACAGATATTAAAAACAGACTTTGACGGATGACATTGGGAACTGAAATGTCATCGGGATTATCATCATAAGCATAGAGCGCAAGCACACATCTTGCCAGAATGTTCATCATATCAGAGCCGGGGGCTTTTAAAATCATATCTCTCACAAAAGATGAGGGAAGAGTTCTGAAATCGGAAAGAGTTTTTGTGAATTCCTCAAGTTTATCTTTTGTGGGGAGTTCTGAAAACAAAAGAAGATATATAATTTCTTCGAACCCATAGCGTTTATCTTTTCGAAATCCTGCAACAAGTTCTCTTATGTTTATTCCTCTGTAAGAAAGCTCGCCTTCACAAGGTACAGAAGTTCCGTCAGGCAGTTTTTTTCTGGCTTTAATATTTGATATTTCGGTAAGTCCCGTTACAACACCATTTCCGTTAAGATCTCTGAGTCCTCTTTTAACATCGTGAATTGCATACATTTCAGGTTTTATCTGATTGTTTGCAAGAGAAATATCTGCAAGAGACTGAATGTATGGGGTTATTTCCGAATACGATTTTTTCATTTATCTGTCACTTCCTTTTTAAACTCTGATTATATTACTCCAGGCATATCTGCCCGATTTATCCATAACCTCGATTCTAACCCATTTATCGTAGGGCTTTAAACGGTATATTGCACCGGTGAGTTTTTCCCCTCTTTTCGTTCTGTCACTTTCCCAGGAAGAATTTGTACAAAAACTGATAAGAGAACACTCTGTTGTTTCAACAACAACATTGTCACCTTCTCTTTCAACCCAAATTTCAGGTCCCTGGGTGGAATAATAGTCACCGTTTCTTATTGCCTTCAAAATATCTTTTTGACTGTCCGACTCCGATTTTACCATTATGTAGGAAACGGTATCGTCGCATCCGTCATAATAGTGTGCATCATCTGTTGCAATCAAAGGATATATGACACCTTTGTTGGCAAGAATGTCTATAATATAGCCCGAATAAGGTCTTGTGCTCATATGGGCATTTGATACCGTGTTATATACTTCTATTCCAAAAAGACCGCTTAAGGAAGTAACATCATCGCAGGAATTCAGAGACCATGCAGGATGAGCAAGAATGCCCAGTCCGCCTTTTAAATTTATTCTGTCTATAACTTCCTGTCTTGTTGCTCCTCTTAAAATGCCGGGATCGGATTCCATACCAATTCCGAGAATATGCATTACACCATCAATAGTGTCGTGTGCACCAAGATTATATTCACAACCCGAAATTATTTTAAGACCTTCTATTTCATCTTCTTTGTGATATATCCAGTGGTCAGTTATGGCGATTGCGTCAAATCCCGCATCTTTATATCTCCCTGCCACATCTTTTGGAGAAAGGTTACCGTCTGATATGGTGGTATGAATATGAAGACCTACCTTATACCATACCCTACCCCGATTATCTTTTTTCACATATATCATCTCTCTTCTTATGGTAACTTATATTATAATAGAATATACCGATTATGTCAACAAGAAAAGCGGCTTCACCACAGCGCTTGCGGTGGGATTGCGGTGCATTATCGCTTTGCTTAAGCCATGTGCATTTTTGAAAAGCAAATTTTGCTTTTCAAAAAAATTTGCACGGCAATATAATAAGGGCTGTAAATTAATTTGCCGAATTAATTTACAGCCCCTTTAAACTTTTCTTATAAATATTATTTATCTAACATATTTGCAAAAATCTGTGCAAGTTCTGCTCTTGTTGCTTTGCCCTTGGGATCAAATCTGTTGTTGCCTTTACCGTTGACATATCCGTTTTTACTTGCAAAAGCAACCCCTTTCTTTGCCCAGTCTGAAATCTCGTTATCATCAGCAAAATCGGTGTTTGACTCGATTTTTTCATTGGATTTGAGGAAATTGTATATAAGTGTTACCATTTCCTCTCTGGTGATTTCGGTTTCGGGAGCAAACATATTATTCCCTACCCCATTTGAAATTCCGAGCTGTTTTGCCGCTGCAAGGTATCCTGTGTACCATGTATCGCCGGCATCGCTAAAGTTATCACCGGTTTTTTCTTTGATTCCATATGCTCTGCAAAGCATTGTAATAAACTGACCTCTTGTCACTTTATTGTTCGGAGCAAATTCTGTTGATGAAACGCCGCTTGTGATTCCCCTTTTCAACGCAAACTTAACTGCCTTAAAGAACCAATCGTTCTCTTTGACATCAACAAACGGATTATCATCTTCTTCTACCTGATTGTTACCTGTATTTTTGATTTTTTCAAATTTTGCAGTAATTTTTCCCGGAGCAGTCACATTTTCAAAAGTATAAACTGCTACTGCGCCAACACTCTTGCCATTTACAATTACATCTTTGATTTCATATCCTTCATCAGGTGTTATTGTAAAGGATTTGTTTCCGTTTTTCGAAACACTTGCACTTTCAGGACTAATTTTACCATTTTTTGCCTGGGTTACGGTAATTTTGAAGGATTCGGCATCTCCGCCGCCTCCGCCACCGCCACCGCCTCCGCCGCCTTCGGACTTAACGGTGTATTCTTCAACCATAACATCACTGTCAACCATGCCATCTTTAACAGCAATTGCTTTGATTGTCACGGATGAATTGATTGTTATTGGACCTGTGTATAAAGTGGACTGTGTTGTGGGTATTGACTTATTCTTTGTATAGTAAATCTTTGCATCCTCTGTTTCAGTTGACAAAGCAACAGTTGCACCTTTGCTTACTTTTTTACCTGCAGGATCTGCTACAGGTGTTGCAACCTTGTCACCTGTCTGCATATAGAGTGCATTTATTATCATATTTGACGTGATATTTGAAAAATCTGTCACATCCCATTGACCCGAATATCCGGACTTTTCCGGAACAGCAGGAACTTCATCAATTGAGTCGCCGTCCCTTACAATTATGACTATATCATCAAAGCCTTCTGCTTTAAATGTAACTTTATGCATATAATTCTCGTCTGCGAGCCATTTTGCATAGAGTCGTATATCTTCGTTGATAACATCTGTTTCAAAATTCCAAAGTTCATTTTCATTGAAATCTGATGATGTGTACCATCCGTCAAAAATAAATCCGTCCCTTTCAGGATCTTCCGGTTTTTCTATTGTCATGCCTTCTTCAACATTTGTTACGGCATCAATCAATGTTCCTCCCAAAGTATAGAACACAACTGAATATCCAAGGGTTGCTGATGTCAATTCAATATCAGATGAGTCCTTAACCACAAATTCGTTATCTTCCTGAGTTAAAGATATTGAACCTTGTGAGGTGGGTATGTTGGGAATTGTCATTTCATTGTAACCATCTGATACAATGATTGTGCTGTCAGTCATATCACTTCCGGCAAGTTCTATCTCATCATCATTTTTATTGACAGATATATTTGTTCCGGAAATGTTGAAAACTGTTGCTATATCATCATCGTTATTGCTTACAAGAATATTCTGTTCAACAGATGTATCATTTGATGTGTCAACGCTTCCGTCAAAATGTACTGTGATTTCACCGTCATCTGACATGGTGATGCTATTATAGAATCCGTCATCGGAAATGTCGGAAATATTTGTTGTGTATGATTCCAGAAGTTCATCAGTCACAACGCTTCTCTGATCTTCATCAGGATTGATTACGTAATATTCGCCTTCTTCCAAAGTAGGAAGAGTAAACCTTATTTTCAATTCCTTGCCAAATTCATTCAATGTGCCGGCGTAGACAATGTCCAGATCTCCGTCAATCTTTACGCCATTTTCTATAACTGCTGTTTTTCCTGACGATGATTCAATGGTGAAACAGTTGTAGTTCAGCACAAGTTCCATCTTTTCTTCGCTGCCTGCAGACATAAGTGCCAGTCCTTCTGCCCCACTTGATCTTCCAAGTGCAACAAGTTCTTCCTGAATATTTCTGTAGTCATAGGAATTTTCTGAATTTTCCACAGTAAGCGCTGATGCTGTATATGAATGATATGTTGCATCATCATACCAGGTGTTGATAAAATCTGAAGTGGTAAAGTCTTTGCTTATGCGAAGGGTTATAGGATTGTTCTTATCATTTGGATCCCATATGCTGATATCATACCAATTATCAGTTTCTTCCATATCATAAGCAACAACTGCGTGTCCGCCAATTGACATATTATCTCTGTCTCTTAAAATATAGAAACATACAACCACAGGATATGATGTGTTTGACATGGCATTTACAAGATTTCTGTTGTTGGCAAGTTCCGAACTATTGGGGTGTATCATACGGTTTGTTGTGTTGGTAAACTGCATGAGCATATAATAGTTTACCAGATTAAATATAGTCTTGTTTGACTTTGGTTTTTCAAAATCATACAGATTGCTTGCGTCTTCCTGGAAGAAGGCTTCATCCAGGCGTCCTGCTTTTACAAGTGAAAGCACGCACGCCATTCCAAAACATGAACCTCCCCATGAGCTTTTCATATTATTAATGATACTTTGTCTGTTATTCTGATTTCTGAGAAGAATATCGTAGTAATCACCGGTAATTTTATAATTTGTATTTCCCCAGAACTGATTCCAGCCACCAAAGAAATCATCTTGTGTATTTTCGAAGTTAAAGGTGTCTTCACCATACTCTAAAGCTGCAATTTCTTCCCATTTTGCATAAAGGGTTATGTTCTCAGTTGTTCTTAAAAGAGCACCTGCGTTAAGATAACTGAACCAGCTGATACCTATTCCTGCCCGATTTGCATACCATCCTTTGAAGATGTAACCTGTTCTGACAGGTTTTGGAGGTTCTGTACCTTTTGTGCCCACAAGAACACTCTGAGGCTGTGGTGGTGTACCCTCTCCACCGTTTAAGTCAAAGGTAATTGTACGGTAAAGATCCTCTGTATTATTAAGAAGCAAAGGTACGGGAATGGTTTTTCCTTCTATTCCGTCTGCTGTTACAGTAATGTTATATGTAACTGTTTTGGTACGTCTTTGTGGTGTCGCTCTGATAGTCCACTTTGTGAATGTTTCAACACCGGAATTGAGTGAACCGATATTCTTTCTTACAGAATCAGAGCCTTCAATCTGAAGCTCTTCAGGAAGAGATATGCGAACATTAACGTTTTCAACAGTTTCAAAGGTATTATTTCCTATGTATGCTGTTACAACAAATGGGTTGTTTTCATATGTTCCACCCTCGCCACCCAAAAATGTGGGCGCTGAAACACGTACTGAAATATCGGACTCAATATCAGAACTTGAAAAATCACTAATACCGTAATATGTCACAATTGTTCTTGACTGTCCGGGAAGAACGGTTCTCGGATTGAAATATGCCGCAACAGCACTGTCTCCTGTCACTTCTCTTCCGGGTGTTACTCTGTAATCCCAAGAGTGTCCGTATATTCCGGGCCAAGCTGCAAACTGCACTTTGTCCGGTTTTTCCATTGCTGATCTGTAGAAATTACCTGTAGATATGACATTGGGTGATGTCAAGCTATCAAATGCCTGCCAATATTCAGGAATATCGTTACCTGAAAGTTCCATTTCTGTGGTCACACTGCCAATACCGGGAACACGGAAAGGAGCTCCATCGTTGTCACCAAGCATAGTGTCAAGCATAATTCTGCCTCCTATGCTTTTCGATCTTGCACCCCTGTTTTTCAAAACATACTTAATGCTCACAACATCGGCATTGCCTGTGTATGAATTTGTTTCAAGCGTTATAATCTGTTCTATTTCAACATCACCTATTGTTTGAGTTGATATAGCCTGTTTTCCATCTGATGTAAAAACTGTGTTTCTTGAACTGAATACAGTATCATTTCCATCGATTCTTATGAGTGTTTCTGTAGTGTTACTTCCCGGATGACCGTAAAGCAGTATCTTATTATCATCAGATTCTATATCAGGGTTACCTTCTGTTGTACCGATTGTATAATACCCTGAACTATTTATATATGCTTCTACAAAATCGTTTCGTATATATCCTTCACTGCCACCATACTCAGACATAAGGCTGAAATCAGATGATGAAACATAATTTTGCTTCCAAAGTGCATATTCCTGTGCTGACATATCAGCTATATCCATATTCACAGCACCGTTTTCATTCAAAACATTTGCCGCAAAACTTACAGGAACAATGGTGAAAAGCATAGTAAATACTAAAAATAAACTTATAGTTTTCTTCATTGCCTTTTTCCAAACTTCCTCTCTTTTTTTATTTTGGCTGCCTGATTTATGAATATTTTGCCTGAGGCACCCCCCTTTTTCAATACTATTATTATGCAGCCTCACATATACTTACTATATTACTCCTGCCACAGAAATAAGTCAATATGTTTTTATGATTTTTGAACAAGAAAAGCAGGCTGAGCCATGCTTTGAGTGGTAAGTCGAAGCTGTACAAAGGTACTGTGAGTGGTGAGATTTGGCAATAGCAAAAAGGCATATAATTGAAGAAAAACATCTTGAGATGTTTTTCAACATTTTTAGCAAATTCAAATGATTTACGGGCTAATTAATACTCTGTATTGCTTATTATCACTAACTTTTTGCGGTCTGGACTTTTTTTCATTCCCAATAAAAAACACTCTACAACTTTTTCATAATTGAAGAGTGCTTTTATTTATTTACAATATTACTATTCTCTCATCAGTACAATCCACTGTAATTTCATCGCCCTGACTGAATTTTCCTGTAAGAATCTCATCTGCAAGAGCATCCTCCACCTGAGAGCGAATTGCTCGTCTAAGAGGTCTTGCACCGTAGATTTCATCAAAACCTGCTTTTGAAAGATGTTTTATGGCATTGTCTGTGATTTTAAGGCTATAGCCCATTGCTTCTATTCTTTCTTTAAGACCGTCTGTCATTATGAAAGTGATTTTTTCGATATCTTCCTGAGTAAGTTTTCTGAAAACTATGGTTTCGTCGATTCTGTTTAAAAGTTCAGGGCGGAACACATTTTTAAGTTCAGAAAGGACTTTTTCTTTGATCTGATTATAGTCAGAATCCGCCTCATCGGATGATGTGCCAAAACCAAGAGATGCTTTTGCTTTATCGGTTATAAGTCTTGCACCGATGTTTGATGTCATAATCACAACTGTGTTTTTAAAGTCAACTTTTCTGCCCTGAGAATCTGTCAGGATTCCGTCATCCAGAATCTGCAAAAGAATATTGAAAACATCAGGATGTGCTTTTTCTATTTCATCAAAAAGTACAACCGAATAGGGTTTACGTCTCACTTTTTCTGTCAGTTGTCCGCCCTCTTCATAGCCCACAAATCCGGGAGGTGAACCCACAAGACGGGAAACGTTGTGTTTGTCCATATATTCACTCATATCTATGCGTATGATAGCATTTTCATCACCGAAAACTGCTTCTGCCAGAGCTTTGCAAAGTTCTGTCTTACCAACGCCTGTGGGACCAAGGAAAATGAATGAACCAATTGGTCTTTTGGGATCTTTGAGTCCCACTCTGCCTCTTCTGATGGCTTTTGAAACAGCGCTTACTGCCTCATCCTGACCTATGACTCTTTTGTGAAGAATTTCTTCCATATTCATAAGTCTTTCCTGCTCTTCTGTAGCAAGTTTTCTCACAGGTATTCCTGTCCAGTCGGAAATAATGTCGCAAATATCATCTTCCGTTATCAGAAGTTCTTCTTTTGTGTTATTCTTTTTCCATTCCTCTTTTTTCTCTTCAAGGGCTTTTTTGAGTTCTTCCTCTTTGTCACGGAGTTTTGCCGCAGTTTCAAATTCCTGATTTTCTATCGCCTGACGTTTCTGATTGGAAATCTCTGAGAGTTCCTCTTCCTTTTCTTTTATGTCAGGAGGTGCAGTGAATGCTTTCAGGCGTATTTTGGATGATGCTTCATCAATAAGGTCAATTGCCTTGTCAGGCAGGAATCTGTCTGTGATATAGCGTGCGGAAAGAGTGGACGCTGCAACGAGAGCCTCATCTGATATGGTCACTTTGTGGTGGGATTCATATTTTTCTCTCACACCTTTTAAAATCTCAATTGTGTCCTCAACAGAGGGTTCGCCAACTGTTACAGGCTGAAAACGACGCTCCAGTGCCGCATCTTTTTCAATGTTTTTTCTGTATTCATCGAGGGTTGTTGCACCGATAAGCTGAAGTTCTCCTCTTGCAAGAAGAGGTTTTAAGATGTTTGCCGCATCCATTGCACCTTCGGCTGCACCTGCTCCGATGAGGGTGTGAACTTCATCAATGAAAAGAATTATGTGAGAATCTTTTTTCACTTCATCAAGTGCCTTTTTGATTCTCTCTTCAAATTCACCTCTGTATTTTGTACCGGCAATCATTGATGAAAGATCAAGAGAGAATATTTTCTTATCCTTTAATATTTCGGGGATTTCTCCTGATACTATTTTTTGAGCAAGACCTTCTGCAATTGCAGTTTTGCCAACTCCGGGCTCACCAATTAAGCATGGATTGTTTTTGTTACGGCGGGAAAGAATCTGAATAACACGTTCAATTTCCTTGTCTCTTCCGATGATGGGATCAAACTTTCCGTCTTTTGCAAGTTGTGTTAGGTCTGATCCAAATGATGCCAAAGCCTTTGAAATGCTGTGGGATCCCTTTTTTTCGCCATTTTCTCCAACACTTCCCGAATCGGGTGTGTGCATTGAGAACATGGTGTTTGCAAGGGAAGAAAAATCCACGCCAAGTTCAGACAGGATTTTTGCACCTATGCTGTGCCCTTCCCTTAAAATTCCCATAATTATGTGTTCCGGGCTAATCAACAGAGAGCCGCTTTTTTTGGCTTCATTAAAACTCATTTCAAGAATTGTCTTGCATCTTGGTGTTAATGGAAGGGCCGTCCCGATGACGGTGCCTGAAGAATCCGGAGGAGACATTTCTATCATCTTTGTTACAAATTCTTCATATGTCACATCAAATGCTTCAAGGGCAGTTGCGGCTTTTGATGTGCCTTCTTTAAGTATGCCGGCTATAATATGTTCACTTCCCACAAAAGAATAGTTTGCTTCTCTTGCCGCCTCATGTGCATAGCGAAGTGCCGAGCGGGATTTATCTGTAAATCTTGAATCCATATGTTATCATCCTTTCTTTATTATTCATTAAGCACCTTTTCAGTTAAGAGCATCTCTTATAATCTGTGCTCTTTTTATATCTCTTGACGAGGGATCTTCCTCACCATAATCAAATGCAATATGGGCAGGTGAGGATATTATCATAATGTTATTGAGTTTTGAATATTCAACACCGTCAATAAGACCGATTCCCACACCGAGTCTCACATCCGAAATTCGCTCAAGGGTTTCTTTTCCCGAAATCACTCTTGCAGATTTTAAGATGGCAAGAGAACGAAAAATTCTGTCCTCCAGAATTGCCCCCTGCTTTTGCGAAAGTTTTGTACGAAGTTCCCTTTCTTTTTCTATGACTTTTTCTAAAGTTTCGTTAAGGGAATCTGCAATTTCAACTTCTGATCTTCCAAGGGTTGTCTGATTGGAAATCTGAAATATGTTTCCTGAAGATTTTGTTCCTTCGCCATACATTCCCCTTACGGTCACTCCCATTTTTCCCACAGTTGAGAAAATGCTGTCTGATGCACCTGTCATAACTATTGAGGGAAGATGTACCATGTAGGATATTCTCATACCTGTTCCCACATTTGTGAGGCAAGATGTGAGATAGCCGTATTTTTCATGCATTGCATAGTCAAGTTTTTCTGCAAAATAGTCATCCACCTTTGAAATCAGTTCATATGCTTTTTTGCTTTCATATCCTGCATATATGCATTGAATTCTTATGTGGTCTTCTTCATTTACCATGATGCTTATACATTCATCTTCACTTATATATGCCGCACAGGGAAGTGTACTTTTGGCAAATGCGGGACTGATGAGCCTTTCTTCCACAAGTTTCTGCTTTTGGGCAGGAGATGTTTTTGACATATCAAGCCTTGTGAAAGTATAATTCATTTCTTCAAGGGCATGTTCCACTTTTTCTATTACCAAAAGAGCATCTTTTTGTGTCATTGCTCCCGGGAAAGGAATGCCTTTAAGATTCCTTGCAAGTCTTATGCGGGTGCTTATAACAACATCATCACCGGCATTTGCATCACAAAACCATTTAGCCATTTTGCTCATCCCCCTTGCTTTCATATTCTCTTATCTTATCACGAAGAACTGCCGCCTGTTCATAGTTTTCGTCAATTATGGCACGTTTCAATTCTTCTTTCAGATCTCTCACCGTGTTATCTCTTTCAATTCTTTTCCCGTCAGCACCGCTGAGTTTCCCCTTGTGATTGGTTGAGGGTTGAATTTTTGAAAGCATTTTCTCAACGGTTGGTGCAAAAATCTCATAGCACCTGTCACATCCGAGAAACCCTGTCCTGCTTACCTTATCGAGAGTTGTTGAACATACCGGACAACGGTATGAACTTGCATTGGCACTCACTTTTCCCGGGGCAGACAGAAAATCGCCGAGAATTGAACCAAAGTTAAAAAGTGACTCGTTTTCTTTTATATACCCGAGTTCTTTTGCACATTCGGTGCAAAGATGCAGTTCGGTTATTTTTCCGCCCTGAATCTGCTTATAGTGAACATTGGCATCTTTTATGCCGCAATGTGAACAAACCATAACAATTCCTCCTTATATAAACATTAACAATAAATTTTTAAATATACTTGCTCTTATTTTGTTTTTTAAAAATCCGTCAGACACCGGTGAAAGTGCATTGTTTGAACATGCAGTAAGAATCAGTTTTGCCTGCTCGGAATTCAAGACTTCATTAACAAACAGATTGTTGATTATCGCCTCAGCGGTCATAACATCAAGAGAATCGCCAACGTTTGAAAGAACATGGCGCAATGCTTCATTTGTGTTCATGGCAACACGTGTGATTTTTATATGTCCTCCGCCTCCGCGTCTGCTTTCTACGATATATCCTCTTTCGGTTGTAAATCTTGTTTGAATAACATAATTAATCTGGCTGGGAACACAATTAAAATACATGGCAAGTTCATTTCGTTTGAGCTCAATGCTGTTGTCATCAACGAAAAGTTCTCTTATAAAATTCTCAATTGTATCGCTCATTTTCATTGTGTCATCATTCCTTTCCATATGGTAATCCGTTCAAATCAAGGTTTTATCCCCTGCTTTTGAGTTAATAATATAAAATTTCAGAAATTAGACTTTGACTTTCTTTGACCTTTCAAGCGCATTATACAACGGAAATCATATTTTGTCAAGTGTTTTTTGAAAGTTTTTTAAAATTTTTTTCATACATCCCCAAAGAGTGCATCACAAGTGACTTTCGACAATTTTATGCAAAAATCCCAAAGTTTATGCATAATTTAAAAACCCTTGAAAATTCTGGGTTTTCGCCATATTATCCACTGTTTATTCCAAAAAAACGCATAAAACTTTTATGCACTGAAAAATTCGTTTTTTATTGATTAAAAGTCTATTTTTTTGCCAAAACAACAGCAGTTTTCTGTCTCTTGTTTATGGCATTTTTATTAGTGGAAAACGCTTTAAAACCTCTATTTATCCACGTTTTTAATGTGGATAAAGTTGTGGATATGTGGATATTCGGCACATATTTTTTTGCAGTTTTTTCAGAATTTCTTTCGAATTTTGTCAAATGTATATTGAAAAAATTAATACACTTATGGTAAAATATTTACATAATAATTTATATGGAGAAAAAGTATGACTCATCTTTTTTTATCAGATATAACTCCCCTTTGCAATGATTCTTTTTTTGAATTTGCCTATAAAGGTTTACCTGAGGATAAAAAAGGGAAAGTTGATAAATTAATTTTCAGAAAAGACAAAAACCTTTCTGTGGGAAGTCAGTTTGTTTTAGTTTATGCACTCGAAAAACAAGGTTACGATTTTTCACGTCTCATAATAAAGAAGAAAAAAAACGGAAAACCCTATGTTGAGAATGAAAATGTATATTTCAGTTTGTCCCATTCAGGCAACATGGTTCTTTGCGGTGTGTCTGATTTTCCGATTGGGGTGGATATTCAGGAAATGACAGATTATAATCCACCTGTTGCAAAAAGGTTTTTTAAACAAAATGAGCAAAGAGCCATAAGTGCCGCCGAAAATTCCGAAGATAAGAAGAATATGTTTTTCAGAATCTGGACCCTCAAAGAAGCATATGCAAAAATGACAGGCGAGGGACTTGGCGGATTTAGAAATTTTGAAGTTGTACCCGAAAAAGGACTTTTGAAATCCCTTTCAGAACTTGGATGCCGTCTTTTTGAGTTTGAAAGTGACGAATATAAAATTGCCGCATCTTCAAAGGATTGGGAAAGTGATGTGCAGATACACAGAGTAGATATCATAGAATGTATATCAATGATTGCAAAATCAAATCCCTGAAATTTTTTGACAAAAAAGCTCAAATCAGTTGAACTTTTCTTTTTTATGTGTTAGAATTATTATAATTATTAAATAAAGTGAGGTAAATACAATGAAAATTGCTTTAATCAATGAAAACAGCCAGGCTGCTAAAAACGGTATTATCGTTGACACTTTGAAAAAAGTTGTTGAGCCTCTTGGCCACGAAGTATTCAACTACGGAATGTATTCCGCTGAAGACGAAGCACAGCTTACATATGTTCAGATTGGTATTTTGGCTGCCGTTCTTCTCAACTCCAAAGCGTGTGACCTTGTTATTACAGGTTGCGGTACAGGTGAAGGCGCTATGCTCGCTTGCAACTCCTTCCCCGGTGTTCTTTGCGGACACGTTGTTGATCCCACAGATGCTTATCAGTTCACACAGGTTAACAACGGTAACTGTATTGCAATGCCTTTTGCAAAAGGTTGGGGCTGGGGTGCCGAACTAAATCTTGGTTATGTTTTTGAAAAACTCTTTGTTGAAGAATGGGGTGGCGGATATCCCAAAGAAAGAGCAGTTCCCGAACAGAGAAATGCAAGAATCTTAAACGAAGTTAAAAAGGTTACTCACACAGACCTTATCACAATTCTTAAAAACCTTGATCAAGATCTCGTAAAAGGTGCTCTCGGCGGTCCAAAGTTCAAAGAACTTTTCTATGCTAACTGCCAGGATGATGCAATCTTGGAATGTGTTAAATCAATTGTTGGTTAAATTCAAAAAAAATCCTTTCAATCACTCATTGGTGGTTGAAAGGATTTTTTTACTGTATAGGAAATTACGCAGAATTTAGTTCGCGAGATAAGATGTATATCAAATTACGCTCGCGACTTGGGTGCAGGCTCAGCCTGCTTTTTTAATTGCTTTTTATTCTGTGATATTTCATCCCGCTTACAAGATCTATATTTCTAAACTGTGCAAGCTCTGAAACCGTAACAAGCTGGAAGCCTGCCTCCAAAAGCTTCGGAACTACAATCTCTACTGCATCTGCGGTTTCCTTATATAAATCGTGCATAAGAATTATGTCTCCATCTTTAACAGAAGACAGAATACTCTCTACAGTTTTTTCAGCATTTCTTGTTTTCCAGTCGAGAGTATCTATTGCCCAGAGAATACTTGGCATTCCAACGTTTGAAAGAACATTATTTCCTATACTTCCGTAAGGCGGTCTGCAAAGAGCCGGATATTCGCCGATAGCATTATATATAGAATTGGAGCAAGCATCCATTTGCCATTTGATTCCATCCGGATTTAAAGTTGCAAGGTCCGGATGCGAATATGAGTGATTGCCTATTTCCATTCCGAAATCTCTGGCACTTCTGACGGTTTGTCTCATTGCATCAACATTTTGTCCGACGCAGAAAAATGTTGCAACGCAGTTATATGCCAAAAGACAACTTACAATTCTCATTGTATGATTGCCGGGTCCATCATCGAAAGTCAATGCGACCATTGGTTTTGTTACATCAAGATTTTCTCTGCCCTTGAAACGGAATCCGAGGTTATAGTAATATGTATAGTAATCAGAAAAAACCCTCGTTTCCTCACCGTCCGGTGATATCATAATCTTACTTATTATATCTATGTTATCGTACCATCCGACATTTTTATACGCTTCAAGTTCTCTTTTCAAAACCACAAGACTTCTTCCGTCTCTTGAATACATATATACGACAGGCTCTGTGTACCATCCGACGGAAACGTACTGCTCAACAAGATTTCCCTCAACTGTTATTTCTCTGCCATCTGGAGCATACATGACAAAAAAAGGTTCTTCGTACCAACCAACTTTCAAATACTCATCTTTTTCGTCCATACTGACAACTATTTCCCTCATATCCATAGAATACAGAGTTGTCACCTGTTCACTGTACCATCCGACACTCTTATACGCTTCCACATCCTCAATGGAAACCATAATATCCCTTCCGTCCGGAGCGTACATCTTCACGCTTACACCACCGGTGTAGCCGGCAGGCACTGCTATATATGTTATGGCAAATATAAAAATCAATACAAACGTAATAATCTTTTTCATATGGTACACCTCTGATTCTATTCTACTACAAAATCAGAGGTTATTCAACACCAAATTACAAAATTCTTTATTTTTCAAAATTGTCTCTGAGTGTTTCAAGAGCCATCCCGTTTTTTCCATCCATTACGGCATATTCTGCATTAGTTCCAAATCCCACTTGCTTCATAAGGGGTACATCAAGAGCCTTAGCGGTCATTATTGCCACCTCACCTCTTAGTGCCGGGGTGTTTACTTCAAACTGCAAGCCTTCGGTAATTCCGCAATTAGATGCAACCATATTATATCCCACAGGATAACCCCCTCTGGATTCTGCAATGGGTTCATAGCCAAGGGCAACTACGAGCATTTTTATAAACTCCTCGTTTGTTACGCTTGCCTCGGGATTAAAATAGCCCGATGGGTCACCTTCTACGATTTTCAGTTCCTTGGCAATGGAAATGTAGCCTTTTGCCCAGTGGTATTCAGATACATCAGGGAAGGGCGATTCAATCCCTACTATATTACTGTTTTCATTAAAGCATAAAAGAGTACATATTATTTTTACGGCTTCACTTCTTGTGAGAGTATCACCAAAGCGCATATTACCATCAGGGTCGCCTGTGATTATTCCATATTCTTTGAGTTCAGAGATTTGTTCCCCGGTAGGCTCTATAGCAAATGATGGTATTGATAGTGATAAAATAAATATTACTGATATAATGATTGCAATTATTTTTTTCATAATTTTTCTCCTTTAATATACAACATATTTTGATGTGGTTTTCCATGTATCTCCCGATGAACTTTTAATTGTTATATCGTAGGTCTTGTCGGGGTCAAAACCTCCGAAATAATATAGTTTTTCGTTTCCCGGAATAATTCCTGCTCCGCCTATTTTCTTGCCTTCATATTCAAATCCTATTTCCACAAACTGTTCATATCCTGTGTCCATATAGAACTCGATATGCCCTTTGGAATCGGATTTGACATTTGAAACTTTTGCCTCATTACCTGTTTCATAGGTAAGTGTTCCTGTAACATAGTTCTTCTCAAGATTGGTTCCGCTGTCGTCGCCTTGTGTGTATTCACCTGATTTAAGATCGTTTATCATTTTTTCATAACTCCAGTTGTCAAGATACATTTCACCTCTCAAATCACCGGGATACAGAGAATCCTCATCAAAGGTCACTCTCGCATCAGAGCGCGAAATCAGACTTTTGCTGCGTTCCTCCGTTTTTTCTTCGGTATCATTTGAGTTGTGACTTTCATTGTGATTATTTATTGTTTTGTCATATGACAGATTCTCTTTTTTATTTTCAGTTTCATTATCCTCTTCTTTGGTATATTCATCAGAACTTACTGTATGGTTTATCTGCGTCTCATCTTTTTCCATTACATCTTCTCTCTTCAACTGATTATGATCAGATTTTTCAAGCGTCTTATTTTTCTCTCTGCCAATATTTATTTCCACAGACGGAACTTTGTTTCCATATAGTTTTCCGCCAAAAGACGCACACGCAGTAAAAACAAAAAACAAAATGGCAGTCAAAATCAGAATTGAAGTAACTTTTTTCAAAGTTCCGCAACTACGTGATGAACTTATTATTTCAAATCTTTTCCTGATATTCTTCTTTTCATCTGTCATTTTGGTTGACAGAGGCAAAACTTTGCAGTTGCTTTTTGATATCATGGAAAGGATGGTGTTCATGTATTCTTTTTTCTGATATTCTGTCATTTTATTGGCTACCGCCTCGTCACAAGCATATTCACAGGTTTTATCAAATTCCCGTGAAAGAAGGTATATGAGAGGGTTAAACCAATGAATGGATACAACAAGCATCGTAATCCATTTACAAAGTATGTCTCCGCGTCTTATGTGTTTGTATTCATGGGTTAGTATATATTCTGTTTCAAGGTCGCTATCTATAGTTTGAGGAAGAAATATCTTCTGATTAAAAAGTCCGATTGCAATGGGTGTCGTCAGATATGACGATGAATACACGCTAATTCCCATATATTTTTCTATGTATTCTGATCCCTTTATGAGTTTTCTTAAGAAAATCATATACAGAATAATCTTTTTTGAAATCAAGGCAGTTGAAATCAACATCCACATTATGGAAATATACTTCATCAAAAGGTCTGATTTGATTTTTGCAGGTGGGGTTATCATAGAATTTTCATGATTTTTCTCATTTTCCCCGCTTATTATATAAGATGTTTCATTCATGTCTCTTTCATATGTTGCAACACTTTGTTCATTATTTATGTTATTCAAAGTATGCCCCAAAACCGACGATGACGTGTAATTTATGCTAAAAGGGTAAAGAAAAATCATAAGAATAATATAATATGCAACACATATATGCCGCGAAGATAATATTCCTTTTAACATACGTTTTAAAAATTCTATTGTCAAAAAAGCTACACTTCCAACAAGGCTCATTACAAGCACTGTTCTAAATAAGTTAAGCACACATATCACCTCACAAGTCAAACATCTTCTTTATCTCGTCAATATCCTCTTTTGTCATGGTGTCTGATTTAAACAGTGACACAGCAAGTTCCTTTACGGAACCGTTATAAAGTTTTTCCACCAGAGAACGCGTTCTTACTGATTTGTATACTTCCTCATCAAGTTCAGGTTTATATTCTATGGTTCTGCCGTTTTTTTTCGAAGATACTGCACCCTTTGCTTCAAGACGCAAAAGCAGAGTTCCGACAGTATTATATTTCCAGTCTACCCCTGAAAGCCTCTCCTGCACACTGCGAATGCTCAGCGGCATGTCGCTTTTCCACAAAACCTGCATAATTTCAAGTTCCGATTCACTTACGGATAAAATGTCTTTCATAAGATTCCCCTTTCTCTTACAATTGTAGTTTACATATATCTTACACTTGTAGGAGATATTTGTCAAGTGTTTTTTTAAAAATTACATCCTTTTGTATATTTTTATTTTTTTGGTCAATACTTCAAAGTATGCAAAACTATCTTGAAATGATAAATAAAAATTCATCTGAAAGATACAAGAAAAAATTTACAGGAGGGATAATTATTAAAAAAGTATTATTTATTTTCCTGCCGTTTTTGCTGATTATGTTTATTGTCAACACCGAATTTTCCGAAACGGAAGCAGCACTATCGGAAAATCTCATAAGATTGCATGTTGTTGCAAACAGCGACTCTGATGTGGATCAGAAACTTAAAATAAAAGTCAGAGACGCCATAATAAACAAATGCGGTGATGTTTTTGGGGAAACAGAGGATATTTGCAGTGCGAGAAAAAATGTGATGAGGAATTTGGATGTTATAAAAGAATGTGCAGTTAAGGAAATCAGGAAAAACGGATTTGAATATGATGTTAGTGTCCGTCTTTTAAAAGAAGACTTCCCCACTAAAGAATACGGGGAACTTGTTTTGCCCAAAGGAAACTACGAGGCTTTGAAAGTTGAAATAGGTCAGGCAAAAGGACAAAACTGGTGGTGTGTTCTTTTTCCGCCTCTGTGCTTTGTCAATGACACCTGTGTAAGTATTGACGAAGATGCTGTGGAAACTTTTTCGCAAAATATCGGGGATGATAACAAAGAATTTGTGTCAAAAGACAAAAGTGCTTCTCTTGAATTCAGATTTAAAGCATATGAAATGTGGCAAACCGGAAAAAGAAAACTTGCCTGGCTTTTTTAAACCGTACAAACCAAAGTTATATAATACTTTTTACCGGTGGAATTTTTTGCATATACAAGAAAAGCAGGCTGAGCCTGCACCCAAGTCGCGAGCGTAATTTGATATACATCATATCTCGCGAACTAAATTCTGCGTAATTCCTATACAGCAAAAAACAAGGCTTTCTCCTTAATTGTATAATATATATGGTCATACAATTAAAGAGAAAGCCCCAATGAGGATACGTAAAAAATTCAGAATTTCTTATCAAGAGCCTTAATTGAGTTTGAATATTGAGACGGACTCATTCCTGTCACTTTTTTAAACTGACGTGAAAAATAGTGAACAGAAGAATAGCCAAGAATATCTGAAATCTGGGTTATATTATAATTATCTTCACGAATATATTTTTTTGCAAGGTTTATTTTCATCTTTATAAAATATTCAATTGGTCCCATTCCCACAGATGCTGCAAAAAGTGCAGAAATTGCAGATTTGCTCATGCCTGAATAGGTGCTAAGTTCCGCAAGGGAAATCATACGGGAAATGTTTGAGTTCATATGAGAGAGAATGTATTCCATATTGGAACTTAAGCGGTTACTCTTTGACATTGAGTACTGACCTATATCATTATCTCTCATAAAGAGAATCAGAAGTTCGCTAAGGTATATTTTTATGAGCTGCTCACTTCCGGGCATTATGTCTTGCCGTCTTGTAAGATAAGTGGTTGTATGATCGCTTACGGGTGTTGAAAATGCCGAAGTAAACTCGGTGATGATTTTTGAAATCAGAGATTTTTGAGTCTGTCCAACGCTTAAAAGTTTGTCATCAAAAAAACTCATCGCCGAAGATGTGCATGAAAACGAAACCACAACAAGGTTTGGAGCAATTTCGCCGTTTGAGCGAAGAGCGTGCCATTGGTTGGGTTTGTGAAAGAACACCTGACCGCTTGTGAGGCGGTAGTCCTTATCATCAGCGGTTATTATTATCTCACCTTTGTCAACATAGACAAATTCCCAGAAATCGTGACTTTCACCGCCGTAGGAATAGTTCTTTGAATATTCAAAATAATGCACTGTGTAAAGTTCTTTGATGCATATTGTCTCTTTTAGTCTTGAGCCGTAATATTTTGTCATATCCATCACCACTCAAAGTATATCAGCAATGTTCAAATTATGCAATACTCTTTGTATCTTTGTGCAAAAAATATAATATATTGTGCAAATGATACATTTTTTTGTCCAAATATGCACAAACAGGTCAAAGCCTTGATATTTCAAGGCTTTTGACGATTTATATACCAAAAAAATCAGTCTTTACGCATTGACAACAGGATTCTATTGTGATATAATTTCTGTATTATATTTATATAATGTCTGGAGGAATTATAAATGAAAGTTATTGTATGTAACAATTATGATGAACTGTCTATGGAAGCTGCAAAGATTATGGCAGCAACAATAAAAGAAAAACCCGACGGTGTGCTTGGTCTTGCAACAGGATCAACTCCTATCGGTATGTATGATAATCTTATTGAAATGTACAAAAATGGAGAACTCGATTTTAAAGACATCAAAACATTCAATCTTGATGAATACTATCCATTAAGTGCAGATAATGACCAGAGTTATCACTATTTTATGAACAAACAACTCTTCTCAGGAATTAACGTTAAAGAGGAAAATATTCATATCCTTGACGGCCTTTCAAAGGATCCCGAAAAAGAATGTGCAGATTTTGAAAAACTTATTGATGAGGCCGGCGGAATTGACATTCAGGTTTTAGGAATCGGTCAGAACGGTCACATTGGTTTTAACGAACCCGATGACAAACTCTATGCCAACACTCACCTGACAGACCTTACAGAAAACACAATTAAGGCAAATTCAAGATTCTTTGAAAAAGAAAGTGATGTTCCCACAAAAGCCCTCACCATGGGTATGGGAACAATCCTCAAAGCAAAGAAAATCATAATTCTGGCAAACGGAAAAGCAAAACACAAAGTTGTGTCAGAACTTGTTCAGCCAATGATTACAACAAACAATCCTGCAACATTCCTTAACGCTCACGCAGATGTTACTCTCATTTGCGACAAAGAAGCATTTGAAGGATAATTAAAATATTCATATGAAAAACAAGGCGGTGTAAAAATATTGATATAATCCCCTTAGAGTAGACACTTGAAATAACAAAAAGTTTCAAGACTACACTAAGGGGGTTTTTCTATGGAAAGAAAATTGACAATTTCGTACGAAACCAAAGTATCCGCAATTGAAGCATA
>SVJK01000072.1 GCA_015069015.1 Oscillospiraceae bacterium | reverse complement strand
GATGGATGGAGACGAAATGACAAGAATCATATGGAAAATGATAAAGGATATTCTTCTCATTCCATATGTGGATTTAAAAACAGAATATTACGACCTTGGTCTTGAATACAGAAATGAAACCAACGACCAGGTAACCGTTGACAGTGCAGAGGCAACAAAAAAATACGGTGTTGCGGTAAAATGTGCAACAATCACACCAAACGCTGCAAGAATGGATGAATATAACCTCAAAGAAATGTGGAAATCTCCAAATGGTACAATAAGAGCACTTCTTGACGGCACAGTTTTCCGCACACCCATAATTGTAAAGGGAATCACACCCTATATTCCCACCTGGACAAAACCCATAACCATTGCCCGTCATGCCTACGGCGATGTATATAAAAACACAGAAATGCAGGTTGGAGAAGGTTCAAAATGCGAACTTGTCTGCACAGATAAGGACGGAAATGAAACCCGTCAACTTATTCACGAATTTAATGGCACCGACGGTATAATTCAGGGACTTCACAACACAGATAAATCCATTTCAAGTTTCGCAAGAAGTTGCTTTAACTATGCACTTGACACAAAACAGGACATCTGGTTTGCAACAAAAGACACTATCAGCAAAAAGTATGACCACCGTTTCAAAGACATATTCGCTGAAATTTTTGAAAATGAATATAAAGAAAAATTTGAAAAAGCAGGTATAGAATATTTTTACACTCTCATAGACGATGCAGTTGCAAGAGTTGTTCGTTCAGACGGCGGATATATCTGGGCGTGCAAAAACTATGACGGTGATGTTATGAGTGATATGGTAGCCACAGCCTACGGAAGCCTTGCAATGATGACATCTGTTCTTGTATCACCTGAGGGTGTATATGAATATGAAGCGGCTCACGGCACAGTTCAGCGTCACTACTATAAACACTTAAAAGGCGAAACAACTTCCACAAACTCTGTGGCAACTCTCTTTGCATGGACAGGAGCCCTCAGAAAAAGAGGCGAGTTAGATGGCCTTGATGAACTTATGGCGTTTGCAGATAAATTGGAAAAAGCAACAATTCAGACAATTGAAGAAGGTGTTATGACAGGTGATCTCTATCTGCTTTCATCTTTGGAAAACAAAAAGAAAGTTGACACTGAATCATTCCTTGAAGAAGTCAGAGTAAGACTTGAAAAACTTCTCTGATATCAGATTAAATAAAAAGGAGCAATGCTATGAAAGTGACATTTAATCCCGACAAAGAAGTTGTAAAGACCATTCAGGAAGGTCTCAAAGCAAAAGGAGGGTATTGTCCTTGCAGAGTTCAGAGGACAGAGGAATTCAAATGCATCTGCAAAGAATTCAGAGAGCAGATTGCAGACCCTGATTTTGAAGGATATTGTCATTGTATGCTCTATTATAAGTCGAAATAAGGAGGAGTAAAAAATGGCAGAAGTTGTACTCACAAAAGAAAACTTTGAAGCAGAAGTTTTAAATTCGGATATTCCCGTCATAGTTGATTTCTGGGCAACATGGTGCGGACCTTGCAAAATGATTGCACCGGTCCTTGAAGAATTTGCCGAAGAATATGACGGCAAAGTTAAAGTTGGAAAAGTGAATGTTGATGAGCAGGGAGAACTTGCCATAAAATTTGGAATTGAGGTTATTCCTACTCTTATTCTCTTTAAAGACGGCGAAAATGTTGACAAGATGTCAGGCTATTGCCAGATGGATGCTCTTGAAAGATTTGCAGGAGTTTAAAGTAATATTGTAACATCAAAATAAAAGCGTGAATATGAATCATCAATATATGATTCGTATTCACGCTTTTTTCTGGATTTATTATATTTTTATTTGAGATTATGTCTTTTTATGATTCTTGAAAGAATACTTCCAAGAAAAACACATGATATTATTTCACCAACTGCAACTGTAAAAACAAGATACCACCATGCATCACCAAGTCCATAGGTGAATTTTAAGACTATGGGAACAATAATGGCGTTTGAAATGACAGGAGGCAGATACAAAAGATACGGATGGCTTTTAAGTTTTAATGTGCCGTACGCTCCAATAAGGGTTGCAACGCTCCCGAAGATAATATCCATTGGTGCACAGCCTGTTAAAAGATTTGCAAGAAAGCATCCAAGCCAAAGTCCCGTCACGGCTTCCGGAAAAAATACCGGCAGAACGCATAGTGCCTCTGAAAGCCTTATTTGTATTGCTCCGCTTGCAAGACCGAATGTGTTTGCAATAAAAGTGAGTGCAACATAAATTGCACCAATCATTGCACCTCTTGTGAGGCGTCTGAGTTTTGTTTGATTTTTCATTTTTAATTTCTCCTTAGTTTTGTTTGAAGATGCCAAACATCATCTTCGGTGAGGATGGTTTCGAACTCACCTTTTGTATTGTATAGGAAATTACGCAAAAATTCGTTCGCGAGATCTGATGTTAACGAAACTATGCACGCGACAAGGGTGCAGGCTCAGCCTGCTTTTTAACTGTACAGGAATCTGTATATTTTCGTTCTCGTTTCCACCGTTTCAACATAGTTTTTTGTTTCATGAAACGGAATCTTGGAAAGAGTATAATCCTTGGGATTTTCGAGTTTCAGCCACTTTGAAACATTGCCTTCCCCTGCATTATATGCAGCAAGGGCTGTTGTCACATTGGAATCATATTTATCCATAAGATATCTAAAATATGTACATCCAATGCTGATGTTAAGGACTGCATCATTGTCAAAAAACGGAACTTCAAAATTTTCCATACACCATTTTTTAGTTGTATCTTTAACCTGCATAAGCCCTTTTGCACCTTTGATACTGACAGCTTCTTCGTTAAATCTGCTCTCGGTGCTGATAATTCCTGCCACAAGATACGGATCGAGACCAAAATAATCCGATATTTCTCTTATCTCGTTTTCATACTTTATGGGATATACAAGTTTCATTGCAGGCTTTATCAAGAGTATGAGGGATGTCAGAATAAGTATAACAAAAGAAAATCTTTTAGTAATCTGACTTCTGTTTAAAAACTTCTGCATTGAAAATCTCCTTGATTTGTGTCATTACATATTCTTTGTCTTTCGTATTTTCAATAATAAAATCACAGTTTTGCCTGAAAAATTCCTCGCTTTTCTGGCTGCTGACTCTTGCGTTTGCAACCGCCTTGTCAATAGAGTCTCTTTTCATTATCCGCTCTATCCTCACATCTTTCGGTGCAACAACACCAATTACAAAATCGCACTTTTTGTCAAGTTCCGCCTCGAAAAGAAGAGGAGCATCAAGAACAATGTTTTTGCCTGAGTTTTCGCTTATAAGATTGTCGGATTCTTTTAATATATATTTATGTGTAATTGTGTTTAATGTTTCTAACTTTTCGGCATCGGAAAATACGATTTTGCCAAGAACTTTTCTTTGAAGATTGCCGTCTGAGCCAAGAATTTCTTCTCCGAATTCTCTCCTGAGTTCCAAAACACACGGGCTTCCCTTTTTTGAAATGTCTCTTGAAATTTTATCATAGTCAATAATCACAAAGTTCATTTCTTTTAAAATTTGTGCAACCGTACTTTTACCCGAACCTGTAGGTCCTGTCAAACCAATAATCATATTAATCATTCCTTATCAATCAGTGAGCATCATACCAGCTTTCGCCCATACCCGTTTCTGATATCAGAGTTGTTTTAAGGTTGGCTGCACTCATCATACATTCTTTCAATAGTTTTTCAACTTCCTCTGCCTCTGTCTTTTTTGCTTCGATAATCAGTTCATCGTGAACCTGAAGAATAAGACGGGATTTGAGGTTTTTCTCTTTTAATGCCTTATAAATTTTAACCATCGCAATTTTTATGATATCTGCGGCAGTTCCCTGAATGGGAGTATTCATTGCAACCCTTTCGCCAAAAGACCTTGTCATAAAGTTTGATGATGAAATTTCGGGGATATATCTTCTTCTTGCAAAAAGGGTGGTAACATATCCGTTTTCTTTTGCATCTTCAACGGTTTTATCAAGATAATTTTTGACGTTTGCATATTTTTCAAAGTAACTCTGAATATACTCTTTTGCCTCTTTAACGCTGATTTTAAGATCCTGAGACAAAGAATAATCACCCATACCGTAGACTATGCCAAAATTAACTGCCTTTGCCCTTGTACGCAAAAGGGGAGTGACTTCGTCTTTTGATACACCAAACACCCTTGATGCAGTTGATGTGTGAATATCTTCGCCTGCTCTAAACGCTTCAATCATTGCCTCATCGTCTGCCATATGAGCAAGGATTCTCAGTTCAATCTGTGAATAGTCGGCATCAATTAAGATGTGATCAGAGTCTTTGGCAACAAACATTTTTCTTATTTCTCTGCCTTCTTCTCTTCTCATCGGGATGTTTTGGAGATTTGGTTCTGTTGAACTGATTCTTCCCGTGGTGGTAACTGTCTGATTGAAACTCGAATGAATTTTGCCTGTGTCAGGATTTATTACAGCAAGAAGTCCGTCGCCGTAGGTAGATTTTAATTTCGCATCTGTCCTATAGGCAAGAATCTTTTCGATAATCGGGTGAGAGCCGTTTAGTTTTTCAAGAACAGTTGCATCTGTTGAATAACCTGTTTTGGTCTTTTTTATGACTTTCAGCCCAAGTTTTTCAAAAAGAATCACACCAAGTTGTTTGGTTGAATTGATGTTGAACTTTTCTCCTGCAAGTTCATATATTTCGCCTTCCAAAAGCTTAAGCCTTTCGCCAAGTTTTTCAGTGAAGGATTCAAGCATATTCTTGTCAACCCTGAACCCTTGAATTTCCATATCTGCAAGGACTGCCACAAGGGGCATTTCAATTTCATAAAGAAGAAATTCCTGTCCGTCTGACTTGATCTTTTCCTTTTCATATTCCCAAAGTTTTTCAATTGCACAGATTTCCTGACAAACAAATGCTTTCAAAGCATCTGGATCAGCCTCTGAAAGGCATTTTTGATTTTTGCCTGTTCCCGTCACATCTTTTTCGCTGATTATGGGCATTTCAAGCATTTCGGTTGCAATGCTTGCCACATCATAAGATGATTTTGACGGATTTATAACATATGCTCCGATGGAAATGTCAAAATAGGAACTGTCAAAAGTTATTCCGTACTTATTAAAAATGAGCATACTCTTTTTTATGTTTTCCGAAACCTTCAAAGTCTTTTCGTTTTCAAAAATATTTTTCAAAGACAGTGCAAGATTTTTCTTTTCAAATTCCCCATCAGGCAGCACCATATATGCATTTTCGCCTGACTTAAATGAAAGCGCCTCAATGTCACTTTCTCCGTAAAGCCTGTATATAAATGTGTCGGGTGCATCTGATATCAGATTAACAAAAGAAGACACATCAACAATTTCAAAATTGCACTCAGGGACGGAGTTAGTATTTGAATCTTTAACAATGTCTTTCAAAAAGGCATTGAACTCAAGATTTATGAAAAGCTGTGTGAGTTTTTCCTCATTGTATGGCTTTTTCTCAAAGTCTGAAATCTTTGCACCAATATCAACAAAACGGTCAATGGTGCAAAGTTCCTTGCTCAAAAATGCCATTTCTCTGCCTTCTTCAAGTTTTTTTCTTGCGGCAGGTTTTACGATTTCATCATCAAGATTTTCATATAATGATTCAATAGATTTGAATTTCTGAATATATCCAAAAGCGGTTTTTTCACCTATTCCCTTAACTCCGGGAATGTTGTCGGATGTATCTCCCATAAGACCTTTAACGTCAATAAACTCTGCAGGTGTCACACCGAATTCACTCAAAACCTCATCTTTGTCGTATACACTTGTTGTTGTCTGTCCCATCCTTGTGATTGTCAGGTGTACCTTAGTGTTATCGGATGCAAGTTGAAGGTCGTCTCTGTCGCCTGTCAGAATGTGACATGCAATTGCGTCTTCATCGCAGATTCTTGAAACAGTACCGATAATGTCATCAGCCTCAAAACCTTCTTTTTCAAGTATTGTAATGTTCATAGCCTTTAAAACTTCTTTCATAACAGGCATCTGAACACGCAGTTCCTCAGGCATTCCTTTTCTCTGTGCCTTATACTGGGCATATTTTTTGTGCCTGAATGTGGGTGCTTTCAGGTCAAATGCAACACAGATATAATCGGGACAAACCTCGTCAATGGATTTGAACATGATTTTTAAAAATCCATAAATCCCGTTTGTGAAAAGTCCGTGTTTGTTTGTGAGGAGCCTGATTCCGTAAAATGCTCTGTTTATTATACTGTTTCCGTCGATTATAAGAAGATTTTTCATATTGAGTACACCTCTTTTGCATATATAAACACAGTATAACACAAACAAAAATTTTTTTCTACTGTTTTATGGGATAAAATTCATTAATTTTTTCGCATATTTCCCAAAAAGGTAAAACGCAGCTTCCGGCACCGCTTTTCCCGTCGTCTGAAAAAATGACCATTGCATATTTTGGAGATTCATAAGGAAAGAATCCCGCAAACCATCCGTGAACCTTGAAAGTTCCGTCTGAGTTTTTCCAGCCTGTTTCGGCAGAACCGGTTTTACCTGCAATTGAAAAATTGGAATTTCCTATAGTTTTCCCCGTTCCGTCAGTCACACATAATCTCATCATATCCGAAATTATCTTTGCACAGTCGCGTGAAATAACCTGAATTTCTCCCTCATTCCTTAAAGAAGAGATTTCATTTCCAAAAACATCAACCTCGGAGTCTGCAACATTGACTTTTTTCATAATTCCGCCCGATGCAATTGTACCCATAAGGACGGCGCATTGAATCGGCGTGACCATAATTTCTCCCTGACCTATGCTCACATTTGCACTGTCACCGTAGGTGAAGGTCTCAAAATCAGGAATGTTCCCTTTTGCCTCTTCATCCGAAAAACCAAGGACATTTTCTCCAAACATGAGTTTTTTTGCAGTTTCGCATATTTTGTCTGCACCAAGAGACAGACCGAGATTATAAAAATAACAATTGCAGGAAGAAGCAAATGCATTTTTAAAATCCAAAACACCGTGTCCCTCTTTTTTGTGACACAAAAATTCCTTTCCGTCAGGAGTTTTGAAACTTCCTGTGCAGTTATAAGGATAATATATTTCGCGGGAAGAATTTTCTATAGCACAAATCGCTGTAACTGTTTTAAAAACACTTCCTGCATTAAACCCCGAAAGACACTTATTTAAAAGTTCACTGTTTTCCGATTCAAGGTACTTTTCGATGTTTTCCCTGTCAAAATCAGGCAGACTTACCGATGCAACAATGTCAAAGGTTTCAACATCAAGGACTATTGCCGCACCGCTTTTTATATGTTTTTCCATAACTTTTTGCACAGCACTTTGAATGTGGCTGTCAATGGTGAGTTTGATTCCACCGATCTCTTCTTTTGGAAATGAGACACTTTTTCTTTCTTTTTCCCATAATCTTCCCACGCCGTCAACACGGCAGTTTAAAACATAATTGTCGTTTGTTTTAAGATATGAATCAAACTTTTTTTCTATTCCCGAAAGCCCCACCGAATCATATGAAGAATATCCCACCATATGGGTTACAAGGGGATATGATGGGTATCTTTGAGGCATAGTGATTTTTACGCTTGATATTTTTTTGCCATGTTTTAAGTCGGACGTCAGATAAACAGTTTTTTTATCAAGATTTGTAAGGGGTATCATATTTCTGTCATAAATATTTTTTCTTTTTGTTTCAATGCTCACGGTTTTTGTACTCTGGACTGCAATTGCTTTTTCAAACGCATCCTTTTCAAATGTACAAATGTATATTAATTTAAGGGTGAGAAGAGTGAAAATGAATACTGTTATAAAATAAAGATATCTGGAACGTTTGTAATAAATATACATCACCTCATTTAGATTATTTTGTCCCTGAAATAAGAATATATAATATAAAACCTATTGAAATTAATTAAAATTTGGTGTACAATGGTTTTACAAATCAATAATCTGATGAGGTGTTTAAATTGAGTAAATATTATACAATGAAAATAGCAGGTCTTGAAAGAAATTTGCAACTTTTCAAGATAAATGACAATCTTCAGATAGCCGCATTCATTCTTTTTGGTGACGTGGAGATTACAAAGGCGTCAGCCTCTGAACTTTTAAAACTTGCCCCTGAACATGACATTATGATAACTGCTGAATGTAAGAGTATTCCTCTTATATATGAAATGGCAAGACAGCAAGGCGCTGATAATTACATAATTGCCCGTAAAGGCCCCAAACTTTATATGGAAAACGTGGTTACAACCGAGACAAATTCAATCACTACCGCAAAAACGCAGACTCTTTGCATCGGACAGAAGGAAATTGATGCAATGAAGGGCAAAAGAGTTCTGATTGTTGATGATGTTATAAGCACAGGTGAGTCTCTTCTGGCAATCGAAGAACTTGTCAATCTTGCAGGCGGAACAATAGTTGGAAAAATGGCAGTTTTGGCAGAAGGTGATGCTGCAAAAAGAGATGATATTATATTTCTTGAGCCTTTGCCTCTTTTTGATGCAGAGGGAAATGCTTTGAAATAATAAAGGAGAGAAGATAATGTACAAAAAGAAACTGCTTGCGTTAGTATCAGTTATTGCTCTTTCACTTTTGGCTTTCTCATCCTGCTCCGGTAAAGATGAGGCAAAAGATGTGCCCTCAGAAGTTCAGGAAAACACAGATCAGAGCAAAAATGCCGAGACCGAATCCAAAGAAGAAGTAAAGGGAAAATATTCTGACAATGAGGTATATAAAGGCGACGACGGAAAGGAATATTCAAAAACCGAGGATGGTACGGAGGTTGCAATTACAGGTGATAACTTACAGGCACTCTTAGAAGAATATGAAAAAGTTGAGGGAACAGGAAGTGAAAGAGAAAAAGAACTTCTTGATCAGATTCAGGTTATTATGGATATAATATCTGCAAAACAACCCCAGTAAAATAATGACACAAAAAATCACGGTATAATTGAATAATAACAAGAAACAAGGCGGTGTAAAAATATGAACCTATCCCTGTCAAGTAGACAGTGTAAATAACAAAAATTTTATGATATACATCCCACATTTCTGTGGGGTGTATATTTTTATGCCGCCATTAATTCATGATACTCTAGCGGTGATAAACAACC
>SVJK01000005.1 GCA_015069015.1 Oscillospiraceae bacterium | reverse complement strand
CAAACAGGTAGAAAAAAATCAGGTTATTATTAACCCGAAATTACTTAAAAGATAATTAAAATGATACGGTGGATACACTCAATATTAGGTGGAATACAGGGGTAGCATTTTGGGTTACAAATTTTTTGCCAAAGCAACTATCCCTTATTGGCATGCAAAAATGCTTGTATTTTGAGAAAATAGGTATTGCATTTCGCTTACAAATCGTGCATTTCGCTTATAAATCGTGCATTTCAGATTACAAACTTGCGTTTCGATTACAATTGAGCTCTCAATCTCAAACAACTCGTGCTTAAAGTATCTAAATTCAAAGATGAAATATCCGCTTTTGTATATACATTTCAAAAAAGATATACTATAATTAGGAATATAAAAAAAGCCCAGACCTCAAAAAACAAATGAATAAATGTTATAATTATGATAATCAGCAAGTGTAATCTGGAGAATTCAAGGATGAAAAAATCAAAACTTGATTTTTTCTTTGAATTTGTGTTTTTTGATATGGACAAACTTCACCTCTCGCTGTACCTTTGTACAGCTTCGGGTATCCCAAAGCAAAGCTTTGGTTCAGTTTGCCCATTCTGAAACTTTTTTTCCTATTCCCAAGAGGGAAGTAAAATTATTGTATAAATTTTTTCTTTTGGAGGCTTGAAAATGGATAAGGTAAGATTTTTGGCAATAGGTTGCGGTTCAAGAGGTAAAGGTATGATTGAAAACCTTGCAAAAACCCACGGAGCGCAGATTGTTGCAATCTGTGATGTGTATGAGGACAGAGTCATGGAAATGGCTGAAAAGGTTGAAGAAATATCAGGCACCAGGCCTGAATGTTACACAGATTGCGAAAAGGCATTTTGCCATCCCATAGACGCTGTTTTCATCTGCTCATCCTGGGAAACTCACATTCCCTTTGCCATAAAGGCGATGGAGATGGGAATCATAACTTTGGTGGAAGTGGGCGGTGCATATTCTGTTGAAGATTGCCACAGACTTGTTGAAACCTATGAAAGAACCAAAACACCAATTATGATGCTTGAAAACTGTTGCTATAACAAAACAGAACTTCTTGCCACTGCAATGGCAAGAGACGGACTTTTCGGCGACATTATTCATTGCGAGGGAGAATATGCTCACGACCTCAGGGCAGAAATTACAAAAGGCGAGGAAAACAGACACTATCGCCTGAGAAACTACATCAACAGAAACTGCGAAAACTATCCTACTCATGAACTTGGCCCCATTGCAAAACTTATGAACATAAACCGCGGAAACCGTATGGTGTCCCTTGTTTCTGTTGCATCAAAGGGGGCAGGACTTGAAGCATACATAAATTCAAGAGAAATTGAAAACAAGAAATTAATCGGTCAGAAATTTGAGCAAGGTGATGTTGTCACCACAATCATAAAATGTGCTCACGGTGAAACAATTGTTTTAAAACTTGACACCACTCTTCCCAGACACTACAGCAGAAATTTCACAGTCCGCGGAACAAAAGGACTTTATGAGCAGAATAACCACATGGTTTTCTTTGACGGAATGGAAGAGATTTTTGAAACTGTTGATTTTTATGAAAAATATATCAACAACGCAAAAGAATATGAAGAAAAATATCTTTGTGACCAGTGGAAAGGAATCACCAAAGAAGAAATTGAAGCAGGCCACGGCGGTATGGATGTTGTAATGCTGAATGGCGCCGTTGACTGCATCTTAAAGGGAAGAGAATTTCCCATAGATGTCTATGATATGGCAGCGTGGATGGTGATTACTCCTCTCACAGAATTTTCTATTGCAAATGGAGGACACCCTGTTGAAATTCCCGATTTTACCCACGGAGAATGGATTCAGAGAAAACCTCTTGATGTTGTGAAACTTCCTTCTTATAATGAATAAAACGGTAAAAAAATTAAACCCCCGCTGATATGGAAAAATCCTTTCAGCGGGGGTTTTTCATTATTTCACATTTTCATAGAAAATCTCTTTTCTTTCAATATACACATCTTTTATGTTCATATTGTAATATGAAGAAAGAGCAGATATTAAAAGATCGGGTTTTAAGTTCAGTTTGTTTCCTGCAGAAATTACGGCATCGGCAAAATATGTGCCGTCTGCATTTTCAGATATTTTAAGTTCTTTTATAAACTCAAAAATATTAACTTCTTTCATTCCTCTTTTTGACTTTTTCTCAATCAGAAATTCATCTTCTTTTGAAAATGTCTCTGTGTCAAAAGCGGAATCTGCCGAAAAGTTTATGGAATATCTTGCATATTCAATGTCATAAAAATCAGGATCATTTTCTTTTCTTTTGCACTCAAGCACCCTTATGGCATCGGGAAGGGATGAATTCATTCTTTTTATGATTTCATCATTTTCCATAGGCATTGTGAGTTCAATATCAAGTTCTTCGCACACACTTGAAACTCCCACAGGACAAGGGAGACCGATGTTTAAGAGAATGTGGGGGTTAAACCCTTGAGAATATTTAACAGGCACTTTTGCTCTTTTAAATGCACGGTTCACACATCTTAAAAAATCAAGATGTGAAATATATTTCACTCTTTCGCCTTTGGTGTAGGTGAGGCGGTATATGAATCTTTCATCACTCAAAGCAAACACCTCCTCCAAAGCATGATGCACCGCATCCTGAACATTTTTCCCTGCAATGGGGCGTTGTGATGGCATCTTTTGCTTTTTTTGCCTCTCTTATGAGGAATTCCTTTGTAACTCCGACATCTATCATATCCCAGGGGAGAATTTCGTCAAAGGAACGCTCTCTTGTGTAGAATTTGGGATCAATTCCGCATTCTTCAAAGGCTTTGTCCCATTTTTCCTGACTGAATTGGTCGCTCCAGCCGTCAAATTTAACGCCAAGTTCGTGGGCTTTTAAGAGAACCTTTGAAAGGCGTCTGTCACCACGGGCAAAAACACCCTCCAATGCACTCACCGGTGCTTCATGGTAGTTATATTTAACTCTTTTATCATTCATAGCCTCTTTCAGGGCATACTGTTTTTCCCTTAAAGTGTCTCTGTCGTCTTGCTTTGCCCACTGGAAAGGGGTGAAAGCCTTTGGTACAAAGGATGCAACAGACGCCGTGATTCTGAGCCCGGGGCTTCTCTTTTCTTTTGGAAGTGAAAGATACTCTCTCACAACTTTTTTTGAAAGGTCGGCAATTGCGCAGACATCTTCAATTGTTTCAAAGGGAAGTCCCATCATAAAGTAGAGTTTTATGGAACTGTAACCACCCTCAAATGCGGTTTTTGATGCGGTGAGAAGGTCTTCTTCCGTAATATTTTTGTTGATAACATCTCTCATTCTCTGTGAACCTGCCTCAGGAGCAAAGGTGAGAGAACTTTTTCTCACTTTCTGCACCTTTTCCATAAGTTCCATTGAGAAAGAATCAAGTCTCAGAGACGGAAGAGAAAGGGAAATTTTTTCTTTTTCGGTCATTTCCAGAAGTCCGTCAGTAAATTCTTTCAGGCAGGAATAGTCACTTGTGGAAAGGGATGAAAGGCTGATTTCTTCATAGCCTGTGGAGTCGATGAGTTTTTGAGCGCTGTCCAAAAGGGTTTGAGGCATTTTTTCTCTAACAGGCCTGTATATCATACCTGCCTGACAAAAACGGCAACCTCTCAGGCATCCTCTGAACACTTCGAGCATAATACGGTCGTGAACAATTTCAATAAATGGAACAACAAATTTGTCGGGGTAATAGACTTTGTCAAGGTCTTTTATGATTCTTTTTCTCACCTTTTTGGGAACAAAGTCATATTTTGTATCAATCGCCTTGACAGTTCCGTTATCGTTATAGGAAATTTCATAGAAAGAGGGAACATAGACCCCCTCAATGGCGGAAATCATTTTTAAAAATTCAAATCTTGATTTCCCTTCCTTTTTCCACTGCTTATACACATCAATAACTTCAAGATTGACTTCTTCCCCTTCACCGAGGATGTAGAAGTCGGAAAAGTCAGCAAGTGCCTCTGCACTGTAGGCGCAAGGCCCGCCCATGCAAACAAAGGGATCGCCCTCGCCTCTGTCCTTTGCAAGGAGAGGAACTTTTGCAAGAGAGAGCATATTTATGATATTGGTGTAGCACATTTCATACTGGAGAGTGAATCCCAAAAAATCAAAGTCCTTGATTGCCTCCAGAGATTCAAGACCGTAGAGGGGAATGTCTGCTTTTCTCATTTCCTCTTCCATATCAATCCATGGTGCAAAAACTCTTTCGCACCACACATCTTCCCTTTCATTCATAAGGGAATAGAGAATTTTCATTCCAAGATGGCTCATTCCCACTTCATAAGTATCCGCAAAGCAAAAAGCAAAGCGGACATCAACCTTTGAGGCATCTTTTACTATGGAATTGAGTTCTCCTCCCGTATACCTTGCAGGTTTTTCCACAAGGGGGAGTATATTTTCAATTTGCTCTTTTAAAAGCATGGTCTTATCCTTTCTCGTATCATTATTAAGATATATCTGCATTATGTCACAATAAATGTTTTCATATATATACATTTTAAATATACTACAAACCTACAAAAAAAGCAAGGTTAACAGAAAAAAACTATCTCATACTGAAAAAATCCCTTCCCCTTATTGACAATACAGAACTTGTTTTATAAAATAAAAATATAGAGTTTGTCGGGAGGATAATTATGAGATACCAATTTTTGAGATTTCCGGACGGAAAAGATAGTGCAGTAAGACTTGAACACCTATTGGTTTTAGCAGGGCAATTTTCCCTAAAACTGTGTCAAACCCCTTGATAATACGGAAGTATTCCCTGCGGGCTTTTCCTTGTTTTAGAAAAAATTGCCACTGATAAAACTGCTCACATCTCAAACGGATTATTTTTAGGAGAATTTTACTGCGGAGGTCGCAGATGGGCTGTCGCCCTTCAAGACCGACAAATTGAAAGGCTTCAAAAATAATTCGTTTGAGACAACAGGGGTTCGAGTCTTACTGCACTAAGGCAGTCACTCTCAGTTATGATGACGGATGTCCGTCTGATGTGCGTTTTTCAAAGGTGATAAGTGAAGCAGGACTCAAATGCACCTTTAATATTAACAGTATTGATGAGGGAATTTGCTCTTTTGGCGAAGAAGAAATAAGAGAACATTTTCTTTCAAAAGGACACGAAATTGCAGTTCACGGCTTTCTTCACAAAGCAGAAGGTCTTATACGTCTCATTGAGGGAATATGTGAATGCATATAACAGCCTCATATACAGTGCTGACGGAAAAATCATACATAACCCTACACTTTTTGATATTTGGTTTGATATGGATTCTGTGGTGTATTGCATAAAATCGGGAGAAACAATTAAAATCTGAGAAGGTAGAAACGGAGAAAAACATGGGGAAATTTGATGGAGTTTTAATATGCACAGACCTTGACGGGACACTTATTAAAAGTGACGAAAGCATTTCGGACGAGGTTAAAGAAAAAATAGCATACTTTATGTCAGAGGGCGGATATTTCACCATTATGACGGGGAGATCACCCCAGACTGCTCGGAAAATTGCAGATGAGATAAAAATTAACTGTCCCTACGGATGCACAAACGGTGGCGGACTCTATGACCACTACGATGAAAAATATGTGAGAGTAACATATCTTACGGACGGATATAAGGAAATCGTCAGATATGCCGAAAAGCATATAGACGGAATTGGCTATCAGGTAACCACTGAAGATTCAATGTTTTTCTGCTGTGAAAATGAAGCAATGGAAAGATACCGTCAAAGAACGGGAGCAAAGTACATCAAAGGGTGTCTTGATGATATAGAAAACGGCGCTGTAAAGGTTGTTTTCGGAGATATGGATCAGGGCAGAATGGACAGAGTTGAGAATGTGGTAAAATCCCGTCCGGGTGCCGAAAAGTTTGACTTTGTTCGTACAGAAGAAACCCTTTTTGAAATTCTCCCGAAAGATGTCAACAAAGGAAAGGCACTTAAAATGCTTTGTGAATATCTTAATATTGACATAAGAAAAACAGTTGCTGTGGGCGATTATACAAACGATGTTGAGATGATAAAGGCGGCAGGTGTTGGAATTGCAGTTGAAAATGCCAATGAAGATGCAAAGGCGGCAGCAGACTATATTACGGTTTCAAATGATAATGATGCCATAGCAAGGGTTATAGAAGATATAGAATCCGGTAAAATAAGTTTTGATGAAAGGAAATGATAGTGTTGTCAAAGGATGCTTTCACAAAAGAATGTGAATCAAAAAACACGTCAAGATTTGATATAGGGAAAAAAGCATCCCTTACGGGAATTTTAATAAACACTTTTCTTGCTATTTTTAAAATTGCTCTGGGACTTGTTTTCGGGGCGATTTCTGTTGTAGGTGACGGCATCAACAATCTTTTTGACGGTGTGAGTTCCGTTGTGACTTTAATAGGATTTAAAATTTCCCAAAAGCCTGCAGATTCCGATCATCCCTACGGACACGGAAGATTTGAATATATATCTGCAATGATTGTTGCGGTGTTTATCCTCTTTGCAGGTTATGAACTTGCAAAAGTGTCTTTTTCCAAGATTTTAACAGAAGAAAAAACCCTTGTATCATCACTTGTACTGATCATACTTGCCATTTCGGTTATGGTAAAATTCTTCCTGTTTATGTTCTACAAAATTGTTGCAAAAAAGATTTCGTCATCGGCTCTTTTTGCTGCATCAAAAGACTCTCTCTATGATGTTGTAACAACCGTTCTAATTCTTTTTGCGCTTATTCTTGAAAGGGCTTTCGGCTGGAGACTTGATGGAGTGGGTGGACTTTTGGTGTCTCTTTTTATCCTGAAGGGGGGAGCGGGGATTATAAAAGAAACCGTTGACACTCTCATGGGTATGGCAGGAAGCGAGGAAATGAGAAAAGATATTGAAAACTTTATCCAAAGAAATGAAAAAGTTCTCGGAATCCATGACCTTTTAATTCACGATTACGGTCCCGAAAACTGTTTTGCAAGTGTTCATGTGGAATTTGACCACAGAGAAAGTGCAATGGAATGCCATCATATTATTGACACTATTGAAAGGGAGTGTCTTGATACTTTAAATGTACATCTTGTTATTCATCATGACCCCATAGTAACCGATGATAAAGAGACAATCAGACTTCAAAGACTTATATCACACATTTTGAAAATCTATAGTGAAAATCTTTCTATGCATGACTTGAGAATAGAGAAAACCGACTGTGAAGTGAAATTCATTTTTGACGTGGATATTCCCGATTCTCTGTCAGGGGAAAAGAGTGATATATCACAGTTTGTGAATGAAAAACTAAAAGAGAGAAACTCATGCTATGTGGCATATATAACATATGATCCGGTGTAATGGCAAAAGCTCAGGGCTGTCTCATTAATTGTATAATAAGCATAATTATACAATTAATGAGACAGCCCCGTTATATTACCGTAATTACAATTATTAAAGTTTCATATCATAATCATTCCAGGGAATTTTTATATGAACGATAGTATTCGCATTGCTCAACTGCAGCCTCTCCGCCAATCACCGGCTCAAAACCTTTTGGAGAAAAGAATCCGTTTAACATAAATGTGGCAATTTTTTCGGCATATGGATGAACGGCTTCTATTTGCTGAATATATCCGTTTTCACCGTTCATGCCACCACCGTTGAAACGGGGAACAAGTTGAAAGTCATCGTTAAAATCAAATGCCTCGCAATTTGCCCACAGATGTTTTTGGGCAATTTTGCAGGATTTTGCCAGATGGCGATACATTTCACCGCTTTCTTTAACAGTCAGTCTTCCGCCCTCTATGGTGTGTCCAACCATATCCTGAGGGGCAATTATATCAAATGATGCATCACCTGCTTCAAGACGCCTTAAAAATTCAGGGTGAATTGAGCCTGTTTTATCATAGTTATTCTCACCGTCAGCATAAGGTGAAACGATGAAGGGTTTTACGGGGGAAAGTGATAATGCATGGTTTCTCAAGGTTTGCCATCTTTCCCAGAGTTTGTCATTGTACTGACGCATGTTGACTTCTTCTGATTCATACCATCCGTAAAATGCCGGACTGTCGCCATAAAGGGCATGAAGCTCATCCATGACATCGGTGGTGTTTGGCAAAGCGCCGCAATAGGTGTGACCGAGGCCAATGAAAACATGCTGTCCGTTAGCCTCTGCAGAGCGCAGTATGGCTCTTATGGGATCTTTGGCAGAAATGTCTGAACGGGGATACAGTTTTGAGTCATAATGAGCGGTGTTTTCGCCATCCATTGTATGAAGTTGTACCGTTACTGTGATGATTATGCACTTTATGCCCAGTTTTGCCATTTCATTTATATATCTTTCCCAGTCTTTTTCAGACATTTGTTTGGTTGATTTGGTGAAGGTGGAGCAGGGCATTCTGTCATTTGGGGGACCAAGCATTATGAACCCGCCCGAAAGGAGAGGTTTGCGTTCTTTTTCTATGTCAAAAGAAAGATTGGTTTCTTCAAACCCGTCTTGTCCGCTTTCTCTGAATCTGACACAGAGAGAATGTGCGCCTTCTTTGTAGTAACTGAAATTATTGAAAAAGTAAAAATTTTCCACAGGTTGTTTTTTAACACTGTGAATTTCTTTTCCGTCAACCAAAACAATGGCATCCAACAGTGCTCCCGGTTTGGTTGTTTTTAATTGTATGCGAAGTTCCACATTGTCCATTGTGGTTGCCGGCATAAAAGGAATAAAAGCGATATCAATACCGCTGTTGCAAGAAAAAACATTATCTCCCATATCTTGTCACCTCAGTTTAAAATTTGCTTAATAATTTTAATATAATGGAACGGGTATATTAATGCAACTTGAAAAGATGCCAAAAGGTTAATTTTTCGCTATTCTTTTTTTGAAGTTGAATTCTTTCCCCGTCCCGATAAATAAGACGACGGAGTTTTTCCTGTAGTACGCTTGAATACGGTTGAAAAATATTTTGCGCTTGTAAACCCTGAAAGTTCTGATACCCGTTCCACAGAATAGTACCCCGATTCCAAAAGGGCAACGGCGTGGCGAATACGGATATCTGTCAGATATTCTTTGGGTGAAACGCCCATTTCATTATGAAATATCCGCCTGAAATAGGAGGGACAATATCCTGCTTCTGATGCAAGAGAATCCACCGAAAGAGTGGGATTTGAAAGATTTGCGTGCATTATGTCCACGGAGTGCTGAATCCTGTATATTAAAGAATCTGCCTGCATCTCCACCATCTGACGTTCAATTTGTTCAAGTATAGAAAGGAACAACGCGTCCATACGGTAGATATAACCGCAGGGGCGGTTTTGCCAGGTAAAAAGAAGTTTTTCAAAAAGTGATACAAAGGCATCCGGATAGATGGAGTGGAAGGATGAAATTGAAGGGGGATTTGAAAATGAAGCCCGAAAATGAATTACAATAACCTCTTCATCGGTGGTAGTATTGATATTATACTCGTATCCTTTCGGTACAAAAGTTACATCGTTTTTAGTCAAACGAATGCGGTCGCCTCCTTTTACGACCTCCGCTTTTCCGTGAATACGGAATATCAATGCGTGATACGGCCTTGCAGGTAAAAAACGTCTTGATGCTCCAAAGCAAAGCCGCAGGACTGAAAGTATTTTAAAATCGAACCGTTTACTGTTAAACATACAATCAGTATACTTTAATCACGCAATTTTGTCAACGGGTAATCAGTAGCGAAAAACAGACTTTTAGTTGTTTTTTTGGGGTTGTGTTTCTGATGGGTACGGTTATAATTGAATTAGTAATACAGGGCACATCCTGCCCGTAGGAGTCAAGGTGTCCAAGATGCAAAAACAGGAGGATTTTGTATGAATAACATGATTTTAAAGCCTGATTCAAAGGCTAATGAGCAAGGATGGAAAAAAATAAATTTGTCAGGGGAAATCACAACAAATATTATTTCCCGTAAATATGACTATTTGCTTTCATTACTTTCTCTGGGAAGTGCAACATATGTAGCGAAAAACGGACTTCTCTATCTTATGATAGGAAACGTGGATGCTGATGTGGAGTGCGATGATAAAGAAACTGTTCTTCGCATAACCGAAAATGGAATTGCAATAATCGGCAAATGTGAGGATGCAGTGTCAAACGGAGTAAAAATGCTTATTGACATGAAGCGTGTTGCACCAAATGACGGTGAATATCCCGTGGGTGAATACCGTTACAGACCGAAGATGGATTTCAGGGGCGTTCACATGTGCATATTCAAACCCAACGACGGAACACCGAAGGATGATACATTTGTTGATGACATACGTCGACGTACAAAGATTGCTGCACTTTGCGGATATAACTATATTTTCTATGAGTTCTGGGGAATGTTTCCATATGAAAAGCGAGAGTATGCTCACTGGCCAAATGCATGGTCACGAAAGGAAACGGAAGATCTGATATCTTTTGTTATAGATGATCTTCACATGACCCCGATTCCTCACCAGAATCTGACAAGTCATGCGGGGTGGAGCCGTATCATATCCCGTCAGCATGTGGTGCTTGACCAACGTCCTGACCTTGAGGATATGTGGATTCCCGGAGGTTGGTGCTTTGCTACAACAAGGGAAGATACCAAAGAGTATTTGCGCGATCTGATGGATGATTTGATTAAAACCTATCGTAACCCGCCTTTCCTTCACTGTTCATGTGACAAATGCTTTGGTTTTGGTTCAACAGAAGAGGAGCGTGTACAATCAGCAGATGACCTTTTCGCAAATCACCTGACATTTCTTCGGGATGAACTGGCTGCAAGGGGTGTGCGTATGGCTATGTGGGCAGATATGCTTTATTCTTCTCTTGATGTTAAATACTGGAAGTGCGATTCTTCCGTGGCTGACCGCCTGCCAAAAGATATACTGATGAATGTATGGACACACAATGATATCGGTGAAACCGAATGGCAGGATGTTCCTTTCTTTGAAAACAAAGGATTTGAAACCATATATTCGCCTTTCCTTGATAAGATTGGCGCAAAGAATATGATTGAACAGTGTTTTAAAAACAACTCTGTTGGTATTCTTCAGACCACATGGCACCGTCCCGAATTGGCGCTTCCTACAGTTGTATATTCGGGTGCATATATGTGGACAGGTGAAGAGCCTGCGGATGCAGATGTTGACAGGGTATTACAGTAATATACAATTCCCGAAAGTGATGAAATTAAAGAGATAATATCCTCGGTTGAATAAAAAAGCAGGCTGAGCCTGCACCCAAGTCGCGAGCGTAATTTGATATACATCTTATCTCGCGAACTAAATTCTGCGTAATTTCCTATACAGTAAAAAAGAACCGGAATTTTTATAGTTTTTAAGCAGTGTTAGGGCTGTTTCGTTAATTGAAAAATGATTTTTATTATACAATTAACGAAACAGCCTTATTTTTGTATACTTGTCATTTTTGCCTTTCTTGTTATTTTTATTGTCGTTTTCTTCGGTTTCTTAAAAAGCATATTGATAAATGCATATTTTTTTGTTATAATATATGTGTGAAAATATGTTTATCGGAGGTGAAGATATGCCTGATTTTAAAGTTGTTTCTCCTTTTGAGCCTATGGGTGACCAGACAGGTGCAATAGAAGAACTTTCAGAGGGAATAATAAACGGCAAGAAACATCAGACACTTATGGGTGTCACAGGTTCGGGCAAAACCTTCACCATTGCAAAAACCATTGAAAAGGTGAACAAACCCACCCTTGTTCTTGCTCACAACAAAATTCTTGCGGCACAGCTTTGCAGTGAGTTCAAAGAATTTTTCCCTGAAAATGCGGTGGAATATTTTGTGTCCTATTATGATTACTATCAACCCGAAGCCTACATCCCCGGCACAGACACCTACATTGAAAAAGACGCATCCATAAATGACGAAATTGACCGTCTCCGTCACAGCGCCACGGCATCACTTTTAGAAAGACGTGATGTCATTATCGTTGCAAGTGTTTCCTGTATCTATGGTCTCGGCGATCCCGATGACTATAAAAATCTGATGATTGCCCTGAGAGTGGGAACAGAAATCGACAGAGATTGGCTCCTGAAAAAACTTGTAGAAATTCAGTACACAAGAAACGATATATCCGCAGAAAGAGGCACATTCAGAGTGAGGGGAGACTGTGTTGAGGTTTTCCCCGCATCCTCGGGCGAAAGTGCAATAAGAATTGAATTTTTCGGCGATGAAATAGAGAGAATAGCAGATATTGACACTCTCACAGGTGAGATAAAGGCAATCAGAACATTCACCACAATTTTTCCTGCATCTCACTATGCCACAACCGATGACAAAATGAAAAAGGCTCTTACATCCATCAGGGAAGAACTTGACATGAGAGTGGAAGAACTAAAGAGTCAGGACAAAATTTTAGAGATGCAAAGGCTTATCCAGAGAACAAATTATGACCTTGAAATGATGCAGGAGATAGGCTTTTGTCAGGGAATTGAAAACTATTCAAGGCACATAAGTCAGCGTGCCCCCGGTTCTGCCCCCTACACTTTAATGGACTATTTTCCAGACGATTTTCTTCTTGTAATAGACGAATCCCATGTGACAATCCCTCAGGTAAGGGCAATGTATCACGGTGACCGTTCAAGAAAGGAAACCCTTGTGGACTATGGTTTCCGTCTGCCCTCTGCCTTTGACAACAGACCTCTTAATTTTGGCGAATTTGAAGAAAGAATAAATCAGGCAATTTTTGTAAGTGCCACCCCCGGAGAATATGAACTCGAAAAATCGGGCGGAAAAGTTACAGAGCAGATTATACGTCCCACAGGTCTCACCGATCCTCTCATATTCATCCGCCCCGTAAAAGGGCAGGTTGATGACCTTTGTGAAGAAATCAGGCAGGTGACTGAAAAAGGCGACAGAGTTTTGGTTACAACTCTCACCAAAAAAATGGCAGAAAGCCTCACAGACTATCTGCGAGGTGTGGGAATAAGAGTTAAATATCTCCATTCCGAAATTGAAACACTGGAGCGTATGCAGATTATCAAGGATTTGAGACTTGGCGTTTTTGATGTTTTGGTCGGAATCAACCTTTTAAGAGAAGGTCTTGACATTCCCGAAGTTTCCCTTGTAGCAATACTCGATGCTGACAAGGAAGGATTCTTAAGAAGTGAAACCTCTTTAATTCAGACAATCGGAAGAGCGGCGAGAAATGCCGACAGCCGTGTAATAATGTATGCTGACACCATAACAGGCTCAATGGAGCGTGCAATCAGAGAAACTGACAGAAGAAGAGAAATTCAGTCTGCCTATAATGAGGCAAACGGCATTACACCAAAAACAATCAAGAAAGACATTCACGATATTATAAAAACCTATGAATCAGGAAAATCCGATTCTGATTTTGCTATGGACAAAGAAGAGGATACCGAAACAAAAGTTAAGAGACTGACTGCACTTATGAAAGAGGCATCACAGAATCTTGACTTTGAAATGGCGGCATTCTACAGAGATGAAATTATTAAGATTAAAGGAAAAATAAGATGAAAGAATATATCAGGGTAAAAGGTGCATCCCAGCACAATTTGAAGAATATAGACGTGGACATTCCCAGAGAAAAGTTTGTGGTAATAACAGGACTTTCAGGCTCAGGGAAATCCTCTCTTGCCTTTGACACCATATATGCAGAAGGCCAGAGAAGATATGTTGAATCCCTTTCGTCCTATGCCCGTCAGTTTTTAGGTCAGATGGACAAACCCGATGTGGAATATATTGAGGGACTTTCCCCTGCCATCAGCATTGACCAGAAGACCACAAGCAAAAACCCCCGTTCAACAGTGGGAACAGTTACGGAAATATATGATTACTTAAGACTTCTTTTTGCCCGTGTGGGAACGCCCCATTGTCCCAAATGCGGAAAAGAAATCAAACAGCAGTCTGTTGATGAAATTGTGGATTCCCTGTTTTCATATGGAGATGGAACGAGACTTCAGATTCTTGCACCTGTCATCCGTGACAAAAAAGGGGAACACGCAAAAGTCATTGAAGATGCAAGGAAAAACGGATATGTGAGAGTGAGAATAGACGGAAACGTAAAAGACCTTTCAGAACCGATACATCTGGAAAAAAACCATCGTCACACCATCGAAATTGTGGTGGACAGAATCATCATAAAAGAATCTTCCATGTCAAGACTTGCAGATTCAGTTGAAACTGCCTCAAAACTCGGAGGCGGAATTATTATTGCCGACCTTTTTGACAAGGGTGAAAAAGTGTTCAGTCAGAACTATGCCTGCAAGGATTGCGGAATCAGCATGGAAGAACTCTCTCCCAGAATGTTTTCATTCAATGCACCCTTTGGTGCCTGTCCTGCGTGCTCAGGGCTTGGAAGTTTTATGAAAATCGATCCCGAACTTCTTATTCCCGACACCTCAAAATCCATATACGATGGGGGAATCTGTGCTTTCGGATGGGGAAATGTTGCAGACGGAACAACCTATTGGAGTGCGTGGCTTGATGCTCTTTCAAAAGAATATGATTTTGACAAAAGAACACCCATAAAGGATTTGCCCAAAGAGATAATGGACATTGTTCTCTACGGCTCTGACAAACCCATTTCCATTGATCATAACGGTTACAAAAAGACCGCACCTTTTGAAGGCGTCATCACAAATCTTGAACGCCGTTACAACGACTCCTACTCTGCCTATTCCAAAACGGAAATTGAAAGCCTCATGGGCGAGGTTTTGTGTAAGGAGTGCGGAGGAAAAAGACTTCGCCCCGAAACCCTTGCAGTAACTGTCGGCGGTGTGAACATATCAGAACTTACCGATATGCCAGTCAGGGAAATTGCAGACTTTTTTGACAGTCTCACCCTGACAGATCAGCAGATGCTCATTTCAAATCAGATTTTAAAGGAAATCAAAGCAAGAATAAAATTTTTGGTGGATGTGGGACTTGACTATCTCACCCTATCAAGAAGTGCAGGAACTCTTTCAGGGGGAGAAGCACAGAGAATCAGACTTGCAACTCAGATTGGTTCAGGTCTTACAGGAGTTTTATATATCTTAGACGAGCCAAGCATAGGACTTCATCAGAGAGACAATAACAAACTTATTGACACACTGAAACATCTCCGTGACCTTGGAAACACCCTCATTGTTGTTGAACACGATGAAGACACCATGTATGCCTCTGACCACATAATAGACATAGGTCCCGGTGCGGGTATCCACGGCGGAAATGTTGTGGCACAGGGAACGGTTGAAGACATCAAAAAGACAAAGGGGAGCATCACGGGAGAATATCTTTCGGGCAAAAAGAAAATTGAAGTTCCCCAAAAAAGAAGAGACGGCAACGGAAAGTATATGACAATTTTAGGGGCATCTCAGAACAACTTAAAAGACATAGACGTAAAAATCCCCCTTGGCAAATTTGTTGCCGTAACAGGGGTTTCAGGTTCGGGAAAATCAAGTCTCATAAATGAAATTCTCTACAAACGCCTTGCCCGTGACCTTAACGGTGCAAAGAAAAAACCCGGCTCTCATAAAGATGTTGTGGGAATTGAAAATGCAGACAAGGTCATTGACATTGACCAGTCGCCAATCGGAAGAACGCCCCGTTCAAACCCTGCCACCTACACAGGACTTTTCGGAGACATCCGTGACCTTTTTGCATCCACCAATGAGGCAAAAATGAGAGGATACGGTCCCGGAAGATTCAGTTTCAATGTGTCCGGAGGAAGATGTGAGGCGTGTACCGGTGACGGAATCATAAAAATTGAAATGCATTTTCTTCCTGATGTATATGTACCTTGTGAGGTTTGCAAGGGGAAAAGATATAACAGAGAAACTTTGGAAGTGAAATATAAAGACAAAAACATAAATGATGTTCTGGAAATGACAGTTGAAGAGGGACTTGAATTTTTTGAAAACATTCCAAAAATAAGACGCCGTCTTCAAACGCTTTACGATGTGGGCCTTGGTTACATCAAAATCGGTCAGCCGTCAACCACTCTTTCGGGCGGTGAGGCACAGAGGGTGAAACTTGCAACGGAACTGAGCAAAAGAAGCACGGGGCAAACGGTCTATATTCTTGACGAACCCACAACAGGACTTCATGTTGCAGATGTTCACAAACTCACCGACGTTCTCTCAGCCCTTACAGATGCAGGAAACACGGTTATTGTCATTGAGCATAACCTTGACGTCATAAAGGTTGTTGACCACATCATAGATCTTGGACCCGAGGGCGGTGACAAGGGCGGAAACATTGTTTTCGAGGGAACTCCTGAGGAGATTGTTAAATGCAAAAAATCCTACACAGGAAAGTTTTTGGGAAAATATCTAAAGTAAATTAAAATTCCCCGGAGGGTGATTTTATGTATGAAGTAATTGCAGACGTTGTAAAATATATTTTTGTGTTTGCGGTCTATATGTTCATTTTGAGCATTGTCCGTCTGATTTACCTTGACATCAATGATGCAAAAAGGCGTGAAGGCTCGTCAGGTTCGGGGTATGCCTATCTGAAACTTGTGAACCTGAGGCGAAATCTCAAATTTAAAATGCACGAAAGTTACAGCATCAAAGAATCTGCCTACATTGGCAGAAGTAAAAGATGTCAGGTGTACATAGACGATCCGTATATGTCAAAAAATCACGCAAGAATTTTTCTTCGTGACGGACAATTCTACATCGAAGATCAGGGAAGCACCAACGGAAGTTTCTTAAACGGAAGAAGACTTCCCGACCATCCTGTGAAACTGAAAGACAGTGACAAACTGTCTTTTGGAAACATAAGTTTCATTTTTGTAGACAATATTGAAGCGGAGAGTTAAGATATGACAAAAATGCGTTTCAGACCCATGCTTTATATTACACTTGTTAATATAATCGGGTTTCTTATGCTCTTTATATATTCGGGAGCGACAGATTTTTCATATATGTATTCCTGTCTGATTCTTTGTTGCATAAACACTCTTATGTATATGCTTTTGTATCAACTTGACTATGGCGACCTCTATCTTTTCCTCACGGTATCCATGCTTGTTTCCATAGGGCTCATAATGCTTTCAAGAATTGACATTGCCATAAAGATTTCGGGCGGAGAAGGGGAATATGCTTCCCGTCAGGTTTTGTGGTTTATGATTGGGATTGTGGCATATTTTCTGACGGTGTTCATCTTCGGGAAAATCACTTTCTGGCACAGGCTCAAATATTTTTATATGGCTCTTACCTTTTTGCTGATTTTTGTGACGGTGATTTTCGGACGGGAAATTAACGGTTCCAAAAACTGGATTGTAATAGGTTCTTTTTCAATTCAGCCATCGGAAGTCATAAAGATTGTGTATTGTTTCTGCATTTCCACTTTCTTTTCATCCATGCCGTCTTTTGATTCCAAAAAGAAAGACAAGAGAGATCGGATTTTTGGTATACCCAAAGACGAAATAATCCTTTGCATATATGTTTATGCAACAATGGGTTGCCTTGCACTGTTTCAAAAAGAGTGGGGAACTTCCCTTTTGCTCTTTATGATATACTTTACAATGTGTTTTGTCTACAAATCAAGCAACCGATTGAAACTCATCAACATATGCGGTATAGTCTTTGTGGGACTTGTGGGATTTTTCCTTCTTGCAGACCACATCGGCGTGAGGGTGAGTGCGTGGCAGGATCCCTGGAAAGATGCATCGGGTGGAGGATATCAGATTGTACAGTCCCTCATTGCCATTGCATCGGGCGGATATTTCGGAACAGGTCTTGGCAACGGTATGCCAAATATTGTCCCCTTTTCCCAGACCGATTTTATCTTTTCCGCAATTTGTGAGGAGATGGGAATGTTCACAGGCTTTGCCGTAATACTTCTCTATTTTCTTTTAACCTACAGAGGCATAAAAATCACCGTAAAAGCCACAAATGAATATTTAAAGGCAGTATGCCTTTCTCTTGTGGTTGCCATAGGATATCAGACTTTTATAATCATAGGCGGAGTTATAAAACTGATACCCCTCACAGGTATCACCCTTCCTTTTGTAAGTTACGGCGGAAGTTCGATGATTGTTTCCTTTGTGATGATAGGCATTATCACCGCTGTTTCCTTTTATGGAAGAAAGAAACCCAAACGTAATTAATGGTAAGAAATAAATATATAAATAAAATTTGAAAGGATGATTCAAATGTATCAATTTCCAATCGGAGTAATTCTCGAATCCTTTAAACTTCCAAGAAGCGAAGCCATAAAGAAAGCGGCATCCCTTGGTGCAAAAGGTATTCAGATGTATGCAACAAGCGGAGAAAATGCTCCTGAAAATCTTTCTGCCGCTCAAAGAAAAGAACTTCTTTCAGAAGTTAAGGGTTCAGGTCTTGTGTTCTCTGCTCTTTGCGGAGACCTTGGCATGGGCTTTGGCCACAAAGAAAAAAATCCTGAACTCATTGAAAAATCAAAGAGAATTGTTGAACTTGCAAAAGACCTTGAAACAGACATCGTCACAACTCACATCGGCGTTGTTCCCTCAGATCCCAATCACGACCGCTACAAAATCATGCAGGAGGCTTGCTTTGAACTTGCTTCCTTTGCAGATTCAATGAATGCCCATTTTGCCATTGAAACAGGTCCTGAAACTGCAGTTGTTTTAAAAGGGTTCCTTGATTCTCTCGGTTCAACAGGTGTTGCAGTAAACCTTGATCCTGCAAACTTCAAGATGGTAACAGGCGATGATCCTGTAAAGGCTGTGCACACACTTTCAAAATACATAGTGCACACCCATGCAAAAGACGGCAACAAATTAAATGACGGTAACCCCGAATTTATTTATGCCGCAGTTCATCCCGTTCCCGAACACTTCAATGATATTCAGTATTTTGAAGAAGTGCCTCTTGGAACAGGAAGTGTTGATTTCCCGAACTATCTCAAAGCACTTGAAGAAATCGGCTACAAAGGATTTTTGACCATCGAAAGAGAAGTTGGAAAAGATCCCGTAGGGGACATTAAAATTGCATATGATTTCTTAAACAAAGTAATTTCAGAAAACTAATAAAAATGTGGGTATAAAAATTCAAACGAATTTTTATACCCACATTTTTTGCTGTATAGGAATTTACAAAAGGTTTGGTTCGGCAAGCCCTCACCACGTGAGCGCGGGCTTAGTCTGCTTTTGGATTCACCTTAATATCAGTAATCTTGAAGCCGTAGTAGTTTGAACTTCCGTCGGATTTAAGGTTAATGTAAATCTTGTTACCGCTCACCGTAATGGTTTCTCCGGCAAGGTCTGTTCCGGAATATGTTCCGACTGTGGTTCCGTTTTTATCCTTGATGTAAATTTTATCGAAACTTCTTTCGGTTTTTGTTTCTTGTGAGAATGTAATGCTTATGCTTTCGCAGTCTCTTGAAGTGGAAATTTCATATGTTTCGTTTGAACTGTTGGGATAGGGGTGAGGAGATTCCACCACCAATTCCGTTGCCCAGACAGAGGGGGCTTTTCCTATTGGTTTCATATTATCCAATGAATCAACAAGTATTACCTTTGCAAAAACATCTTTGTTGTCGCCTGTATAGGGAACATAAAAACCAACCTGCACATCGGTTTGCTTTATGGTTGCCGTATCTGTGCCGAGGAGTCTTCCCGATTCGTCATAAAGACCTAAGACTGCAATGGTATCCTCTTTGATATAGTTAACATCAAGAGATGCCTTGACGCCGTCAAGGGTGAATGAGCAGTCTGTAAAGGTCAGACCGACAGAATCGTCAGGCTCTTCCCACTGTGCATAGAGCCTTGTTGTATATGTGGAATGCATACCCGGGAAAGTGTCGTCGGGGGTATAACTTTTTCCTGAGCCGTCGGGAGATGTGTTCCAACCGATGAATTTTCGTCCGCTCGGGATAAAGTCGTCGGAGTTGTAGAGAGTAAGATTGCCTGAGGAAGTGTTTTTATATCTTACTGTGGAGCCGTTTTCAAATTTTCCGCCGTTTCCATACATAATAACTGTTGTCCAGCGGTTAAAAGCAGTACTTGCATTCAGAGTCGGGTTGAGCGAGAGCATAACCTTTTCACCTGCTGCGTGAATGGTTCCGTCGGGCAATTTCCAACCAAGGAAAAGAAGTTTCTCTGTATCGTAGCCGTCAATGAGGGTTACGGGGGAGTCGAAGTTTTCAACTTCCTTATATACAAATGCCCTGTCTTTCAGTACTGTGGTTTTTACGGAGTCAAATTTTACATAATATTGACCGGTGGGCAGGGGTTCCCACACAGAATAGAGATTTTTTATGCCAAAATCCGCATCGATGGTTGTGCCGGGAAGATATGCCTCTCCGCTGCCATCAGGCTCTGTGTTCCATCCTGCAAATTCAAATCCGGCGAAGCCTGAACTGCTGATATGTTTTATCTCGTCGGAATATGTATAATATACTGTTTCTGAACTCTTTGTGTCTTGGGTGGAAGGATCTGTGATGTTGTAGGTTATTCTTCCGTGTCCCCACATTGCATAGAGAGTCTTATGACTTCCTAAATCGTAAGTTTGACCTTCCGTATATTTTGTGCCGCTTTCATCCTTCCAACCTATGAAAGAATATTCGGAATTTGTGAAGATATCACCTGATTGCAATGTGACACTGTCATAGGAGTCTACAGGTGAATATACATAGGTTTTTCCATCGGGTGTTCTTGCTCCGTCGCCTTGATGTGAATTGTCGGAGGCAATATATGTAATAAACTTATCAGCACCTTTTTCCCATTGTGCATAGAGTTTTTTGGTTGTATTAAAATCTCTGATTATTTGTCCGATTTCATAATTTGTACCGCTTCCGTCAGGGGAAGTGTTCCAGCCTGTGAGGTAGTATCCTTCTTTGTGGAATACCCTTGCATCATAGAGGGTGAGTCCGCCCACAGATGCATATCCGTGAGAATACTTTGCTGTGCCACCCAGATATCCGCTTCCACCATTTGCATAATATATGGCAGCGGCTTTGTCATATCTGTTTTCTTCATATCTTGCATAGAGTGTGGTTTTTGATTTAACCTCGGCCTCCTCTTGAGGTGCAAAGATGTCAGAATAAAATAAACTTGGTGACCATCCAACATAAATGAAATTACCGTTATCTTCCATGGGTGCGAGGAGAACCTTTTGGGGACTTTCGTCAAGTCCCTGATAACTGAAGGCTTTGCCGCCAAAAACATCTGTTTTGTTGGCAGAATATCTGAACCAATAGTCAGAATTGGGTGCTTTTTCCCAGATGGTGTAGAGATTTATATTTCCTATATAAGTTTCTATTTCCATTTCGGGAACAACCCAATGACCGCTTCCGTCAGGCTCTGTATTCCAGCCTGCAAAGAGATAACCGTCAAGGGTATATTTATATTCGTCATATACACAGTCGTCCCAGTCTTCAATAATCTGGGTTTCACTCTCTAAAACCTCAAGGGTTTCAGGGTGGATATTATGGTATGTAATGCTTCCGTATCCCCACTTTGCCTTCAAAGTTTTATGTCCGTCAAAATCATATGTCATTCCCGGGAAGTATAAGTTTTTCTCATAATCCTCCCAGCCGACAATTCTGTAATCTTTGTTATAGAATGTGTCAGCAGGCAGGATTTCAACATCTTCATAGGATGAAAGTTCCTGATACAGGTAGTCTTTTCCCTGTCCTCTCACATATCCGCCGTTGCCCACATAGGTGATGAACTTGTCTGCGCCCTTTTCCCATTGAGCATAAAGGGTGTAGGTTTTGGATTGGTGAGTATAATAATCCAGACTGCCTGAAACAGCAAATTCTGTACCGCTTCCGTCGGGGGAAGTATTCCAGGAAGAAAGATAGTGACCGTCTTTGTGGAATTGTCCGACGCTATAGAGTTTCAGATTTCCGTTGGAGGTATTCTGAATTAAAAGAGAGCCTCCGTTAGGTCTTCTTCCGCCGTTTCCGCTATAGATTGCCTGAATGAAGTTTGACGGAATTTCCTTTTTTGCAAATGCAGGAGTGAGAGTAGTATTTTCATCAACGGAAATTGTGTCTCCGGAAAAATAATAGATTTTGTCAGGTGTTACCCAACCGGCATGAATATATTCGTCTGTGTCTGTCTGGGGGAGGAGAGTAACGTTTGCAGGATAGGAATCCACGCTTTGGAAAGTGTATTCTCTGCCTCCGAAAATATCGGTACCTCCTGCACAGTAGGTGATATAGCATCCGGACTCGGGAAGTTTTTCCCATTGAGCATAAAGTTCGTAGGTGCCTGATGTCTTCATGGAACTTCCGGGTGCTATCCAGTTTCCTGATCCGTCGGGAGATGTGTTCCATCCCGTGAAAAGATATCCGTCTCTTAAAAAGTTATTGCCCGAAAATTTTTCGCCTGACCAGTAATAGTTTATATACTGCTCGGTCTTGGTTTGCCCTGTGAGGGTTTTGCCACCGTTTCCGTGATATACCGCTCTGGCATATCCCCATACGGCAGTAAGGTATGTGTCAGATGAAAATGTGCATACAGAAGATGCGGTAAATTTTGAATATCCCTTTTCCCAATACAGAAAAACATATCCGCTTTTACTAAAAAGGTCATCTCCTTCAATTTCTACAGGTGAGTTACTAACATATGTCCGTTCAACCTGAGTTTCTCCTGCCCCTGTCTGACCGCCATTGCTGTAATATGTAACGGTGACAGATTCACCATCTGCAAAAACAGGCATAGAAAAAGCCAGCATAATGCACAGCACTATGGTGAGATTCAGTGAAATCATTTGCCTACATAACTGTCTCATTTTGTTCGTCCTCCTTTTTTCTCGTCATCATTCCGATAAAAGTCCAGAATATGGGCGCCACAAGGCACATGGAAAATCCGAAAAATGCCTGAATAAGATATGCAAAAGCCGGTGACACCAAAACTATATTTTTTATATTTTTTTCTTCTTTGAAAAATGTAACGATGCAGTATATAATAAGGGCAACAAAGAATATGAAAGATATAAATCCCTGTTGTGCCAATATGTTCAGATATTCACTGTGGGCAACGTCAATTCCTCTTGTGACAGTCTGACCAAGAGATTCAATATATTTTGAAAACCCTTCAAGTTCCCACATTGCCATACTGTCAGGACCTGTTCCAAACCAGAAATGATCGGGAATTTTTGAAATCACCTGACTGTATATATGAATTCGTCCTGAGCCTGACCGGGGAGTGAGATTTCCGTGAAGAAGCAAATGAATGTCATAAAAAGTTCCGTTTTTTCCAAAATCCCACACATAAAAAATGATGACCCCCAGAAAAATCACGATAACTTCTGCTGTGAGAATTCTTCTGAACCAATTTTTATGCTTTGAGTATGCATACAGTGGAAAGAACAGAAGTAAAAATGCAAAAAAAGCAAGGATTCCGGCAGCAACCTTTATGAGCAACAGGGCCAAGAAGGAAAATGTAAAGAATATTGCCACCATTGTTTTTTTGATTCCCTTTTCTGTGAAAATAAGAGCAAAGAAAAGGGATGATGCCATAGAAAGAAATGCCGACACCAAATCTGCGTTTCCGATTGTTCCCACATATTCTCCCGAATAGGCAACATAGGCATCGTGATAATTATATCCTTCGGGGTAAAGCATAAAGGGATTATATCCTGCAACCTGCACAAAACAAAGCAAGGAAAAAACTATGCATACTGCACCAAACAGATATATGTGCCAATTCTTTATTCTACCGAAAAAGCAGGAAAACAAAAGAGTAAGCATATATATTCCCTGGGTGATAAAGCCTTCGTTTCTTGAAAATCCTGTCATATAATCATAGTCATAAGGTGACGTTATGCCTGATATGAGAGTTGAGACAAGATACATAACAATAAGGAATATCATCCATTTGTTATCTTTAAGTTTTTTTAAAAGGTCTGCCATTTTCAACTGTTTTATAAACAAAAGCTCAATAACAGATAATGTCATCACAATTATGAAACCACCGCATATGCCATAGAAAAGACCATATTTAACGTCCAGAATATTTTCGTAAGGAGCACATATGAGTATGAATGCTGAAAGCAAAAGCCCCAGATATATGTCAAAAACATATTCGCACCATCTGAGACCGGGACTCTGAGACTTGTTTTTCTTCAAAATAATCAGTTCCCTTCCTGAATTTACATACATCCTAATATTACCATAGCAAGAGGGCGTTGTCAAATGTCATATATATATATCAAAAGTGGCTGTAAATTAATTCGGCAAATTAATTTACAGCCACTTTGGGGAATAGAAAAAAAGATTCAGAATTGTCAAATCGAACTCAAAGCAAGGCAGAGCCATGCTTTGAGTGGTAACCCGAAGCTGTACAAAGGTACTGCGAGTGGTGAGATTTGGCAATAGCAAAAAGGCATATATTTGAAGAAAAACATCTGGAAATGTTTTTCAACATTTGTAGTAAATTCAAATGATTTACAGGCTAATTAATACTCTGTATTGCTTATTATTACTGCCTTATTGCGGTCTGGACTTTTTTTACATTCCCTTTTGTTCTTATATAATCGTATATTCAAATATTTCCTGATGAATTTTGCATCCTATGTCTGCACCTTCAGGCAAAAGTGCAAGAGCAATAAAAATCTCATTGTCTGATTCTATGTCTTTTAAATATGCATACTCACCATCAATACGGGTGAGGATATAGTCCTTTGGTTCCATATCATAATCCTCATTATTGATTTTTCATGGATTTTGCGTGCTCTAATTTGTGATGTCTGCGCATCTTTACTTCATCTGACATGGGTTTTATGTCACCTGCAGCCATAAGAGCCTGTCTTGTGAGAAGGGGACCTACCAGTTCATAGATAAGCACTGCAAAAAGTGTGATGTTTCTTATGAGGTTTCCATCTTCGCCAAGTTGCATTGCAGTTGCACACATTCCAAGAGCAACTCCCGCCTGGGGAAGAAGAGTGATTCCGAGATATTTGCAGATGTTTGAATCGCATTTTGTTGCCTTTGCACTCGCGTATGAGCCAAAATATTTTCCGAGAGAACGGAAGATGATGTAGACAATTCCCACAATCACAATTGCCATGTCACCAAATACGCCAAGTTCAAGTTCGGCACCGCTGATTACAAAAAAGAGTGCAAAAAGCGGAGATGTCCACTTGTCTGCCATGCCCATAAGGTCGTGGGAGAGGGGACAGATGTTACAAAAGATTGTTCCGAGCATCATGCACACAAGAAGTGATGAAAAACTGATGTGAACAGGTCCTACGTGGAAATCAAGCATTGAAAGGGATACTGTTAAAAACACAAATGCAATTGTCATATTAAGTCTGTTTGTGTTTGAATTGAAAAGTTTTTCAAGTTGAGTGAGAATCCAGCCCATAACAGCACCCAAAGTGAGAGAACAAAGAATTTCAACAAGGGGGTTAATTATAATAGAGATAAAATCTACAGTTCCTGAAATAAGGGTTTTTGCAATTCCGAAAGACACCGCAAAAACAATAAGACCGACTGCATCGTCAAGAGCAACAATGGGGAGCAAAAGATTTGTTAAAGGGCCTTTTGCCTTGTACTGACGAACAACCATTAAAGTTGCCGCAGGCGCTGTTGCTGTTGCGATTGCACCGAGGGTGATAACCTGAGGAAGTGTGAGTTTGTCAGGCATTAAAAGATGAAGAACATAAAGTGCCACATCAACAAAAAGTGTTGCTACAAGTGCCTGTACAATACCTATAACCGTTGCCTGTTTTCCTGTCTTTTTAAGGTCATCAAGACGGAACTCACTGCCTATGGAAAAAGCAATGAAACCAAGCGCAACTTCTGAAATGAGACCAAGTGCCGCCACGGCATCGTGACTTGAAAAACCAAGACCTGAAATTCCGAGTCTTCCCATGCAGTAGGGGCCAATAAGAACACCTGCAATGAGGTATGCAGTAACTGAAGGAAGTTTCAAAGGCTTGAATGCTCTTGTCATCAAAAGTCCTACTAAAAGAGCAATTGAAACTGATAATAATGTACTCATAAAAATTCTCCTTTGTATGTAAAGAAATATTAAATGAAAAATGCGGTGCTTTTTCGCACCGCATTTCATTATAGCACTAATGAATGGAATAATCAAGACAAAAATTGGTTAATTTTTGGTAAAGAATTATATTGTAAAAATAATGTAAGGGAGTGTAAAAATAGAAGTAAAATTGTTTTGATCTCTGTTTTTGGGATTTTAATATCTATCTGTATTTGCCGCAATCCTTGCATTGTATATCTGTGCTGTTATTTAATGTTCCGCAATTTTTGCATGACCATTTTCCGCTCACGGTTTTTTGATGGTTTTTACGTTTTTCGCCTGATGTTACATAGTGTACCAAATATTTTTAATCATGTCATTTAATTCGTGATTTTCGTTCATTAATACTTCTCCCTTTCCTAATTAATATATTGATTATATTTTGGTTATTTCCCGCCTGTTACTGCGTTGATCTTAGCATCAACTTCTGCTTCTGAAATACCATATACGTCAGCAATATCACTAACGTTTTTTCGATATTCTGAATCGTTATTATATGTGTCAGAATATCCACTGCCGCCGGAATAGGAGCCGCTTCCGCATCCAACTAACGATAACATAGTAAGTGATATTATGAATAAACAAAAAAACTTTCTCATTATAAACGCATCCTTTCATGTGACCTGTTGTGATTTTTTATGAGGTTGTAATACAGGCATTAATCTTCCCAATACCATTTTCCATCTATTTTTGTTGTGCGTATGTCGGTTTCTTCACTTTCTGTTCCAAAACGGGATTTGACAGTCATGGTAACGTAAACAATTGCACTATCACTTTCTTCCTTTTTTACATCATGAATATCAATGTCGATTTTAAAGTTCGGGCCAAATTCCCTTTCACAGTCTGACAGATACTCTCTGTACTTTTCAACTCCGTCCGGTGTCACTCCGGCTTTTTTCTGATGTATTGGATCTGCTGCAAGTTCGTACAAATCCTTTGCATCTCTGCTATTTATGGCATCTTCAAATGCTTCAACAACATCTTCCGGGCTGGAGTGAGGAGAGGAAAAAACTGTGAAATACAATATAATTGCCACGATGATTACAACAGGAATTACTAATAATGTGGGTTTAGCTTTAATTTTATCAATAAGAGATACCGGGCGTTCAGTATCATGATTTTGCTGTGTTTGCATGTCGGTACTGATAGCATTACCGCACGATGGACAAAAGACAGCAGAATCATTTATTTCTGCGTTACAATTTGGACATTCTTTCATTTTGCCAATCTCCTTTGTTTTTGAATTTTCTTATTGAGTGACAGAGTAAAGTCTATCTTCTCGTTGCACTCAGCAAAAAGCTTAAATACGCTTTACGAATATAAATATACCACAAACGACTATATATGTCAAGTATAACGAATATAATTATGCATATAAAGTATATATGAGGTGATTGTATGAAGCGTATAGCGGAACTCAGGAAAGAAAAAGGACTCAATCAGGTGGGTTTGGCGCTTAAGCTCAATGTTTCTCAAAAAATGATAAGCGCGTACGAATCGGGAATACATCAGCCAAGTGTTGAAACCCTCTCTAAGCTTGCTGATATATTCAATGTATCGGTAGATTATATAATAGGAAGGACTGATATAAGACTTTCGGCAGATAAGTACACTTTAAACGGGCTCACAGATGTGGAGGTGGAACTTCTTGATATGTTCAGGACTATGAGCAAAGAAAAACAACAGAGGACACTTGGTATCGTTTATGCAATGGGCTATTCGGACAGTGACAAAAGATAAATGAAGAAGTTTTATTGACAATTAAAATGATTGTAGATATAATAAAAATGAAAGAATCTGCGAATGATATGTAAGTTATATAATGCAAAATAGTGTGAGGAGTTGATTGAATGGCTACAATACAGCATATTACAAAGGCTGTCAGTGAAGTTGCCAAGAATTATCCAATAACAAAAATAATACTTTTTGGCTCTTATGCTGATGGGACAAATACGGAACATAGTGATATTGATTTGCTGGTTGAGTTTGAGACAATGGCTGTATCGCTTCTTATTATAGCTGATATCAAATATAAAATTGAAGATATCCTTGGTGTGGATGTGGATATTATACATGCACCTTTGCCTGAGGGCGCGATGATTGATATAAACAAGGCGGTGGAAATATATGCAGCGTAGGGATGCGGTTGTTTTAGATAAGATAATCAGCGAAATTGATATTGCGCTCGAAATAATTGAGGGTGTTGATTTCAAGGAATTTGACAGTAGTGAGATTATGAAACGAGCACTATGTATGACGGTCATAAATATTGGTGAACTTGTTAAAGCCTTGTCTGACGATTTAAGAACTAAAAATAAGCAAGTCCCTTGGAGAAATATTGCCGGATTTCGTGACATAGCTGCACATAAATATCAAACATTGAATATGATGGACGTATATCAGACAGTGACAGAAGATTTCATACAACTTCGTAAAAATATTAAAGCAATAACCGAAAGGTAAGTATAGTGTTACCAATGACGACAAAAGAGGTTGCATTCCCCGTTTGATCGGGAGAGTGCAACCCTTTATAAAATTCCATTATTTAATTTTGACCCCAACTATTGACAAAGAGCTACACAAAAAGCATCTCTGACGAGATGCTTTTTGTTTTCTGAGCCATCGGAGAAACGTATGCTACGCATCCGCTCTGCTTGCCGACCGTGGCTGTGCCACAGTACCCGTCTCCGGACACCTTGCAAAAGTTAAGTGGTCTGCCAAGTCTTGTTTAGCCACTGCAATAGACGGGGCGACACTTGCGGTACCCGAAGCAAAGAGGATACCCACAAGGGGCACCCTCTTTGCTTTCGACCGCTGCGCCATTAAAGCATTCCCTTCATCTGCCACCGGCAGCGGGAATGCTTTAATGCTACCGACTTCGCACAGCTCAGCCGCCAAGGGCACTTGACTTTTAATCGAATTACCAAGTTTGATTTACTAATGGCAGAAATAAAAAAAGGAACGCTATTTGCGTTCCTTTTTTATTTCTGAGCCATCGGAGATTCGAACTCCGGACACCTTGCAAAAGTTAAGTGGTCTGCCAAGTCTTGTTTAGCCACTGCAATAGACGGGGCGACACTTGCGGTGCCCGAAGCAAAGAGGATACCCACAAGGGGCACCCTCTTTGCTTTCGACCGCTGCGCCATTAAAGCATTCCCTTCATCTGCCACCGGCAGCGGGAATGCTTTAATGCTACCGACTTCGCTTAGCTCAGCCGCCAAGGGCACTTGACTTTTAATCGAATTACCAAGTTTGATTTACTAATGGCAGAAATAAAAAAGGAACGCTATTTGCGTTCCTTTTTTATTTATGAGCCATCGGAGATTCGAACTCCGGACACCTTGATTAAAAGTCAAGTGCTCTGCCGGCTGAGCTAATGGCCCATATTTAGCTTTATTATTTGAAATCCTTTTGCCCAAAAGGGACTGGGCTGGCAGGACTCGAACCTACGAAATGCCAGAATCAAAATCTGGTGCCTTACCGACTTGGCTACAGCCCAATACGATAAAAAAGTGGGGTGGGTAACCGGACTCGAACCGGTGACATCCAGAACCACAATCTGGCGCTCTACCGACTGAACTATACCCACCATGTGGTAAGTGTAACCTGGGTTGCGGAAAAGGAATTGTGACGCGCCTGGAGAGACTCGAACTCCCGACCCACTGCTTAGAAGGCAGTTGCTCTATCCAGCTGAGCTACAGGCGCAAAAAGGAAAAAGCGGGTGATGGGAATCGAACCCACACAATCAGCTTGGAAGGCTGAGATTCTAGCCATTGAACTACACCCGCATACCATCTGAATCGTTGCCGTCAACCGACTTAAAAGATTATAACAGTTTTGGTTGTCTTTGTCAATACTTTTTTCAAAAAAATTCCCATTTCGTTCATAAATGCAGAAATTAGGCATTTTATATCCTCTATTATGTGCAAATATGCTTAAAATATGCCGTGTTTTTCGGATAGTACCACAGTATTACAAAGCAAAGTCCTGCCGGTTTTTGAAACCAACAGGACTTTTAAAACTTTAATTATTCAACATGATGCTTTTTGGAAAGGGGTTTCAGTTTATCTGTCCAGAAGAATATATCACCTGCTTCAGATTCCACAGCATAGGTTCCCTGACCTTCAAGGCGGAAAAGTTGGTTGTGATTGGAATTATGACAAAATACAATCATTGGAGTGTCATCTTCTTTGTAAATCGGAGTGATAATTTTGTCTCCTGCATGAATGGAACTTCCGATAACTGGACCTTCCTCTTTTTCAAGAGTAATTTCAGAGTCATATTCAATATTACCGGTGGAACGTGTATATTTTGAATACTTCAAAATGTTTTTATCGGCAAATATTCCGCAAATGCCATATTTGGAAAGGATTTTGGTTTCTTTCTTGCTTTCTGTATCATATGAATATATGGCATCGTCTGTGTTGTAATAAAGAGTATTTCCATATGAGGTAAGACCGCCATAAAAGCGGGTGATGTATGAAGTTTTTGTAATACTCCACTTCCCATCACCACCGTCAAGGTTTTTACGGATAATGTTGCCGTCTTCATCAACAACAGATTTTCCTGAGATATAGTAGAGTTTTGAATTGCATTTCACAATGTTGCCTGTTGAACTTCTCCATGGAGCGTTATCATATAGGGTGGAGTCTGCAACCAAAGTTCCGATGTCAAACCCGGTGTGAGGATCTTCGGCATTTTGAATTGCCTCTGAACTTAAAAGGGCATAGTTATGATTTATATGTGCATACATATCTTTGTGGTTGGCGTTAACCGGATCATCAAAGGTGACATCAATGTGATACCACTTTCCGTCAAGTTTAACAAGATTCCATGCATGGTTCATTTCCTGTGAAGGCACATATGTGGATTCAATACCGAGAACGTTCATAAGGTGATTGAATGCAAGAGCATATCCCATACACACGCCTGTTTTTTCGGTCATTATGAAAATTGAGTGCATAACATCGCTTGTGCCATAGGTGTAATGAAGGACCATATAATCATGAACTGTCATGACTTTTTCAAAATCTGACATATCATCTGTGATATGAAGAAGAATCTCCGCTGTTGCTTCATCGAGACTTCTCTTCTTTTGGGCAATCACATCAGGATCGGTATATTCATATGTAATTTCAAAATCATATATCTTTCCGCCTGACTGACGTGGATTTTGGATTTGGGATCCAACCCAGAAAAATTCAGGATTGTCATGAAGAATCTGCCAGTATTTGTCAAAAAACTCCTGAGTGGGAATTTTAAAATAATCAAAAATTTTTACATATGTTGTTTTGTTTGTCCAGAGTTCCTTTAAATAATCTTCCAAAGATGCAGTCTCTGACATGAGACTGAACTCATCCTTAACATAGGTCTGGGGAAGAGTGGGGGCTTCTATGACAGATGCAACAAGAGTTGGAGTTTCAGCTGTATGTGCAAAAGTATTAATGGAAGCCATGGTGAAAAAAAGTGCTAAAACTAAGCAAAGACATTTTTTCAAATCGGTTCAAACCTTTCTTTTTATCTTTTGGGTAAAACCCATACACAATAATTATATCATTGTAAAGAAAAAATGTCAAACGCATATTGTTTGACATTTTCCTGTGTATTATTTCATCTGTAAAACAAAATCAGATTTAATCTAATTGTTGCTATTTATACCATAAATCTCATCATAGAGTCTGCGGTTGCAAACTGCCATTGCATTGTTGATTTGGGGCGAGGGAGCATTTTGCGTGATGAAAACAATTGCATAATCACCTTTTGGAGTAAATACGACAGCCACATCGTTTTGGGTGTCGGAAAGCTCTCCTGTTTTACTGGCAATTTCAATATCACTTGGCATATTTTTTCTTAGCTTTGTGGATATTTTCTGACCTTTCATAATTTCAAGCATACGGTTTTGGGGAAACTTTTCACGGTTTGCATAAAGGTTATTCAAAAATTTCAAAACATCGCTGACACTTGTATAATTTTCAAATCCCGCATTTGCCGCATTGGTATCAAGCATTTTTCTTTCGAGACTTGTGTTTTCATAGCCTTGTTTTTTTATGTATGCATTGATGGTTTCCATTCCAAACTTGTCTATCAAAATGTTTGTTGCATTGTTATCACTCACGGTTATCATACTTTCGACAAGTGTTTTTATGCTTTCTGACCCAATCACGTCAGTTTCTGTGATTTCGCCTTTTTCTATCAGGGAATATACATATTCCATAATAAAAAGTTTTATCACGCTTGCTGCTTTTGTTTTTCCTTCATCTTTAATCAGAGTATAATTTGATTTGTAATCACAAAATCCGTAGTTTACGGTTCCGCTAATTCCCGAAACTGACTCTTTAATAATGATTTCTGCCTTTTCCAATTGCAGATTATTTTTTGAACTTTTGTCTGTTGTTGTTTTTTTCGGGGTTAAAGTTTTTGACTCTGTTTTGGATTTTCTTTCTTTTTTTATGTTCGGGTTGTCAGGATTTTTATTTGATTCGGACTTTGGTTGTTTGGCATCAAATGACATCTTTTCTTTTTCTGAGTTATCATTCTTTTCCTGATTTTCTTTGAACGAACAGGCAAAAAAGGTAAGACAAAGACACATACATAAAATTGATGCTGTTATTTTAGAAATTTTTTTCATAATCATTTATTTTCCATATGAGTGTGAACAGTTTGCAATATTTTGTTCACAATATCTGTCGCTGATGCATGGTTTTGAGTAAGAATTGCAATGGTATAGTCCGAATTTGAACCCTTGACTACAGCAAAAACATTCAGATTGTTTTTCACAGAGGCATTTTCTGTGCCGAACTGACCGTAAACAGATGCACCTGCCGGTGTGGTTATTCCAAACTGAGCGGGATTGTGACATAGACCGGAAAGATTGTGGCTTAAAGAGAATTTGTGAAGCATAACTGCAGAATCATATGCACTTGTATAATTGTCACGGCTACTGTTTAACTCACCGTATTTTCTGCCGATGACAGTATTTCTGTAGCCCATATTGGTCTGAAGATAATTTGTTATTGCTTCCGTTCCGCCGCAAAGATCTATTGCATAGTTTCCGGCGCTGTTACAGTTGGAAACGCTGCTTGACATAATGTCATTTTTGTATGAGTCATATGAGTCAGGATACCGGTCGCAAAGAGCCATATATACGGGAAGATAGAATCCCCAGGCAACATATGTCTGGTCTTCATCAACCTTTGCCGCAATTTTTTTAGTATTATTATCAAGAACTGCAACCGAAACATTACCCGAAACACCTTCTGCGTTGATTATGTCAACGAGAGCGTTTGAAAGTGCGGGAGAATATTCGGTCTTTTTTTCGGAGATTTCTTTGTTTTCTTTCTCCGCCTTGTCATTTTTTTCTTCATTAGTTTTTTTGTTGTATTTTTTGGTTTTGGATTTTTTCACATCATTGTCTGATGAGCTTTCGTCATCATCCGATTTGGCAGTTTCACTTGTTTCACTTTGTTTTGTTTCGTCATTACCTAAAGTTATAACTCCTGTAAAATAAAGGGAAGCAAAAGTGATTAAGCCTGCAAGTATAATGCTCAATATCACTATTGTCCATACAAGTCCGGTATTCTTTTTTGGGGGTGGATTGTAGATTGGGGGCATAGCGTTTACAGATGGATTTTGCTTGTTAAGTGTTTCTCCGCATTGAGTGCAAAATGAAGAACCATCATTAATATTTGCACCGCATCTTGGACATATCATATGTATCACTCCTTGTAATAATGTATCTTTCTGTAATTATATATTAATTCAGAGCAAAATGCAACAAAAAAGGAATATAAAAAAATCCACACTGCCAAAAGCCATATCTCATCGTCTGAGCACCTTTGTACAGCTTTGACTTATTGCACAAAGCTTGGATTTTCCCTGCTTTGAGTTCAATTTAACAATTGTGAATCTTTTTTCATATCCCCAAAGGGGGTGCAAATTAACTCTTTCGAATTAATCTGCACCCCCTTGTTGAATATTATTCTTTTTCAAATGCGTCTTTTCCAAGACCGCAAGTGGGGCATACCCAGTCTTCGGGAACATCATCCCAAGATGTTCCGGGGGCAATACCTGTGTCGGGATCACCGATTTCGGGATCATAAACATATCCGCAGGGGCAAACATATTTATCCATTGATAATTCCTCCTTTCTATACATTGTGGCTTATATACATAAAAATATTACAAAACAGTAATATTATCTGTACATACATTATAATAATATGGTGATGTGTCAAAGAGGTTTGATATAATGTCAAATTCAACAATATAGTCAACATCTTCAAAAATTTCTCTTTTTGATACATCTTTGTCTATTTTGTCTTTAATATTGATAATCTGAGTGTTAGTTATTTCAACGTATTTGTCATCTATATCCGAATCCTCATAACTTTTGTCCCAGTGATCACACAGTATTTCGATTGCGTCAAGAACTCTTTTGTCTTTGGCATCAGGCTCTTCCTTGTGACATCCTGAAAACACAAAAAGAAACATAAAACAAAATAATACCAAGAAAACTTTTTTCATAGGCTCCACCTCGCAAAATATGATTTGTAAATCGGTTCATATAATTACGATGCTTGGGAATTCAACAGCTTTTTATATATTTTTTTCCTTGTATAGAGGATAATAAGAAGCAACGCAAGAAGCATTACGGGTGAAAGCAGGAAAATAATTTTTCCGCTGTATTCAACCGGTTTTCCGATTCCGTTTTCTGAAGCTTTATATATATGATCATATTTGCCGTCACCGTTTTCATCGACTTTAAGGACGGACGTTTTTGTTCTGGATGCAACCGTATCAATCTTTGTGCGTTTTGTTATGGGAATATTTTTAAATTTTCTCATATCATTATATTCACCGTCTTCATCCATAAAACCGATTGTATATGTCATTTTTCCTTTGCCGTTACCGTCAATTTCGATTTTATATTCGGGGCCTTCTTTCAGACGCAGAATCTTCACTCGGTTGTCTGATTCGTTGCCTGTTTTTTCTTCGCTTGTTCCCATTGAAAAAGTCATCGATGAATTTCGTGTCTCATTGGGTGTTTCCTCTGTATCAAAATCTTTTTCGACTGCAGCATTTTCTTCAAAGGTTAAAGTTCCGAAAGAGGTTCTCTGGGTGGCTTGGGCATCCTCAGATGATAAAGTTTCGCCATCATATTTCACGGTAACATCAACAGGACAGGCAATTCTGATATACTGATATTTTGTTCCACTGATCTGGTCTGCAATATCTTCAAAAAAGAACATTAACTGACTTGCATCATCAACTTCAAAGTGACATCCGTCGCTTGCTATTTTTTCCATAAGAAGTTGAGCATTTGTTTTTGAAGATGAAGAAAGAGATGTGAAGAAACCGAGGGTATATATTCGTATTCCCTGTTTCTTTAAAGAATCCGCATAGTCAATCAATGAATCGCCAATTTTCCCTTCATTTGGCTCGCCGTCACTCATAAGTACAATGAATTTCTTTTTGGCATTGCTCATTTTAAGCATATCCTCTGCCTCTTTCAAGCCCGATTCAATGTTTGTTCCTCCGCCTGAATTCAGCCTTTCTATGACCTCGTTCAAGTATGCGGGATTCTTATTGAACTCTGAAAGTTTCATTGCAGAGCTGTCATAAGCAACAATGCCTATACCGGCATCTTCATATAAAACAGTACTTACAAACCGTTTTGCGGCATCCTTGGTTTCGTCCAAAGGAGTGCCGGACATACTTCCCGACACATCAAGTACCAAAGCAGCATCACGTTCATCCGATCCGGACATTAACGGCCACTCTGATTTTCCTCCGTCTTTTTCTATTTCATCAATTTTTTCCTGCACGCATTTTGCATATTTTTTTGCCCCGTTTTCGTTGGGGTGGATAGAATAGGCACTGGGGCCATTTTCCTGATCCAGATCTTCGTCCATGGGTTTTGTCTCAATACTGTTTATGCAGGCGTTATCAGTATATGCCTCATATCCGTCAAATTCTTCCTCAACGGAAACAAAGCATATTTTCATCCCATCTGATTTGCAGGAGTTGACCAATGTTTCTATTTCTTTGTTAAAATTTGTGACAGCAGTATTTATGATTCTTGCTTCTTCTTTTGAAATAAGGAATCCGCTTCCTTCTTTGTCTATGAGTTTTGGATAACCTGCCACAATAATTTTTGCCTGAGGGCCGGCTCTGTATGAAATATCGGAATATGCCTGACGTATTTTATCACGAATTCCTCCGTCTTTATAATATTCATTCCATACATTGTTTATTTTATCGCTTACGGCACCGGGGTTGAAAAATGCGTAACCTGCACATTTGATAATCTCAGAAAACTCGGCATCATTTCCACCGATAGTCAGGGTGATGTAGTCAGCTTTCTTGTCTCCGAGGTCGTCAAAAATATCAATCTGAGGATCAATGTTTTTTTCGCCGGATAGTCCCTTATAGTTATAGCTTTTTGAGAAGCTGCCGTTGATATGTTCTGTTTTTGCTCCGGATGTTGCAACAAAATACCAGTTTGTATTTCTGTAGTCGGACATGGATTTTGTTTTGCTGACACTTGGGAGACAAAGTTGACCGGGCCAGCTTTTCCGAGAACGGTGAGCCAGCCAGTCCTGGTTTTTCACTTTTTCCTGAGAGGAATCGTCCTGACCGTAGAATTTTTCTATTCCTTCTCCTGAAGAGAAAGAGTCACCCATGGATACTATTATTTTGCTTTTGAGTACACTGTCTTTTTCTGAAACGGAACTTGCCCCCATCGATGCGTGAGAAAGCTGAAGAGCTGTGAGGACAAATATGAGAATAAAGGCAGTTATTTTTCCGTATATTCTTTTCATCATAAATCACCTTGTTTATCAGAATGTGAGATTGTTAAGGGTTTCGGCATCAATTATATCAACTGTTTTTACAACAGCAATGTTTCTTTTGGGAACTGATATGTAAAACTTATTAAGAGTGCTGTCATAACTTGTCAGGGTGTCTGTTTCAGATACGAATATAGGTACATTTGATGCGTGATCGGTGTTGTAAGATATGGGGTTTGCCATAATTGCATCATTTACTATAAGTATCATCCACACATCACCATCAGCAGCTGTATAAAATGCCTGATACATCGGATGAGCGTCAGATGAGTAACGGCTTATTTGCACTTCGTCGGTATATTCGCCGTACATAGTATAGTTTGTTGTGACAGATATATTTTCAAATCCACGTTCTTCAAGTAGTCTGCATACATCCGATTCGGTAAAGGCCGTCTCTGATGTGAGTGCACCAAGTTCCATATTCACGGTTGCATTTTTCTGAAAATACTCATCTGCGTCCGGTGGAGTAACTTTGTATTTCTGTTTTCTTTCTTCGTCACTCAGTTGGGGTTCGGTTTCTGTTTGGGGCTTTTTCTTTTTTTGTGTTTTCTTGACTGAATTTGTCTTGACTTGCTCCGTTTTTACATCCTTAAGATCCATTCCGATATAAATGTCATTGATAAAAGGAATGTCTAATATGTCAAAAAAAGTTGCTGTGCACAGTGCGGAAACAATTATGGTAATTACTGACAAAACTGTAATTGTCCATATGACAAATCGGTTTTTCTTTCCGTTTTTTTGCGGTATAAACTTTGCTTTTTCGGGATTTATCGGCTTTCTTTCCCTGACCTTTTTGAATGGGGGAGTCGGCATTTTTTCGCAAGACGGACATTTTCCGTAAATGTCCAGTGCTTTACCGCATTTGGGACAAAAGTTAGACATAATAATACTCCTTTATAAGTGTTTGTTGTATGTGACCAATTGTATCAAATTACCGGCAAAATGTCAATGTCTTGACAACTTCTTAAAACACACAATTCATCAAAATACATACACACAAGTGTTGACATATTTTTTAATGTGATATATAATTGTGGTGAAAAGTTTGTCGACTTGTTTCGACAAGATAACTGTCAAATATTACTTGCAAGGTGGGCGAATATCATAGATAAGAGAGATGAACGTTTGGAATATCTGAGGGTTTTTTCCTGTATTTTTGTTGTTTTGGGACATATTGCAAACTGGTATATGAGAGAATATCCGGACATTGCAATGAACTCATATATGTGCGGATTGCTTCTCAACGGCATTTGCCGCATAAGTGTGCCCATATTTTTTATGATAAGCGGTGCACTTTTGCTTGAACAGAATATCGATTATAAGAAGAATACCAAAAGAGCCGTCAGTATGCTTATAAAGACGGTAATGTGGGGAATACTTTTTCTTTTATGGGATTATATGTATCTTGGGGACGGTTATAGTTTCAAGATGTTATTTGCAGTTCCGGTGAGGGTGCATTTCTGGTATATGTATGTAATGATAGGCATATACATAACTGTTCCTTTGTGGCAGAAGCTTGTGGGCGGAGACTCTAAAACTTTATTGAAGTATTTTGCAATTGTATTTATAGCAATTACGGCAATAAATTCGCTTTTACATTCTACGAAATTTACTGTTTCATATGATGTCCCGCTGATTGGCAGTTCCTGTTACGCAGGATATTTTATAATGGGCTATGCAATACGCCACTACATAGACGAGATTAAAATTAAAAAGTGGATATGTACATTGGTGTTGGCGATTTCTGTTACTGCAACAATTGTTCTGACCTATTATTTTTCGGTCAGGGAAAGAACTCATATTGAGATATTTTCAGACTTTAGAAGCATATTTGTCGCTCTGGCATCAATGACAGTATTCTATCTTGTGATGAAATACGGTAAATTCAAATCTTCCCTGTGGGTAAGAATTATGTCGAAACATTCTTTTAATATATATATGATACATGTGTTTTTCCTTGATATCTTGCAACAGAATATCGATGTAACAACTGTGAATGCGTGGTGGGGCACTCCTGTGTTCCTTGTATTTATGATTTCCATGAGTCTTGCAGTCTCCTGGTTTTATGAAACTTTAAAAGGCAAGAGGCCGACAATTATATAATAATTATATTATGGTATGTTAACTGCTTGAATATTTTGAGCAGTACAATAAATTATATGAAAAATAAAGGAGAAGATTTTATGTTCTGTAAAAATTGCGGGAAAGAAATCCCCGAAGGTACCAGCTTTTGCACTAATTGCGGATCACGCGTGACTCCCGAAGCAGAAGTTCAAAATGTAACACCGGAAAACAATGATGGCTATACACAACCACAGGAACAGCCTCCTGTACAGCCACAGGAACAACCTCCTGTACAGCCGCAGGAACAGCCTCCTGTACAGCCACAGGAACAACCTCCTGTACAGCCACAGGAACAGTTTCAGGCTCCAATTCAGGAACCATCTCAGTTCTATGATGATGTGCCTAATATGATTCCGCCCAAGAAAAAGGGAAAGAAGATTGCCATTATTTCGATTATTATTGCAATAGTTCTTGCAGCAGGCGGAGTTGTTACATGGTTGCTTTTGAGGGGCGGCGAAGGCGGTTCAGGGTCAAAGAATGGCTACAAAGCAGAAATTGAAGCATATCTTGACTTTCTCGCAGATAAAAAAGACGATGCAGAAGATTTTATTGCAGATGCACATATGACAGGTGATTCATTCCCTGCAGGCTACAGCGGTAGTGAAGCAGATGAAATATTGTTCATATTAATGGACGCTATGTTTGAACAGCAAAAAGAATTTGCCGATATGTATTATAGTGACGTGGAAGATTACGACGACTGGCAGGAATTCATTGAAGAAGGATTGATAGGAAACTTATATGATGAGATTGAATCAGAGTATGGTGATGATTGGGAATTGACATATAAAATAGGCGATTCCGAAAAGATTGACAAAGATGATTTGTCGGATTGGGAAGATTCCTGGGAAGAAACAATCAAACAATACGAAAACGAGATTTTGAAAATGGTGGAAGACAATCTTTCCAAAAAAGATAAAGAAAAGGTGGAAGAATTTATCGAATCGCTCGATGATATGGATATTACAGACGGATATACTGTCCAGGTTGAAGTTGAAGTTACAGGCGATGAAAACGATCACAAAGATGACTACGAGTTTGCAGTGTTGAAGGTTGGCAAACAGTGGGTTATTTTCGAAGGCCCCAGTTGGAGTGAGATTCTCGAAGCAGAATAAAAATCAAAAAATGGGGATGTAAAAAAAGTCCAGACCGAAAAAAGGCAGTAACAATAAAGAATATAGATTACAAAACTGTCTGTAAATCGAATAAATTTATTACAAATGAAGAAAAACATCTTTTGAGATGTTTTTCTTCTATTATTTGCCTTTTTGCTATTGTCAAATCTCACCACTCGCAGTACCTTTGTACAGCTTCGGGTTACCACTCAAAGCATGGCTCTGCCCTGCTTTGAGTTCGATTTGACAATTCTGAATCTTTTTTTCCTATCCCCAAGGGGGTGTAAATTACTTCTTGGAAATTAATTTACACCCCCGGCGAGTCGATAAAGTCGACACGCTGGGAGACTTTCGAAAATGGTCGCAGGCAAGGAATGGCGAAGCAGACAGTACGAGGGTACGGCAATGAGCCGTGACGAAGTGAGCAAAGTGCCTCAAATCGTAGCTTTGGATAGTCTTATTGACAAAAGCATCATAAACATATGTTTTACCATTAATTACTACTATATATAGAAAAGCCCGACACTTTTTGCGGTGCGGGCTTTTTCGAAAGTCTGAGACTGTAAAAACAAAAGAGTTTTTACAGTCCTTTTTGTTATAGTAAATTATATTTGCCGGATAAGATGTACGTCAAACTGTGTTCATGTTTTGTATATTCTTGTATTGGTATTTATCTGAATTGCCAATATCTTTTTCCCATACTGTTATGGAAATGCCCTCCTCTACGGAGTGATCTCTGAATTGAAGAGTATGCTCGTCAATATATTGAGTTGGAACCAGTTTGAAACCGACTCTCACATAACATCGTTTAGTGAAGTTGTCGCCTATAACAGTGTAGGTGTCGTCTATTATATCTGATTTTACGACATTATGAATTGTCATTTTTCTGCGATTTATCTTCATTAGCGAAGGAGGATATGGGTTTTTGCCGTCAAACACATATTTGTCTCCGTACAGCATATCATATTCCAACGCCTGAAGGTAATACTCATAGTTTTCCGAATTTTTATAATTCTGATGGCAGGAATTGATTACGCCATCGGTAATGTTCAGTTTTTCCAGCACTTTTGAGTTGATCTGATATGCGCTTATATCTTCCTTCTCATAATCTATTCCCATATTGTTCCAGATTATATAATCTGTCTCATATCTGCTTCTGCCCTCAAGATCATCATCTTCAAATCCGATAGACGGGAGATGGTCGCCGTATACTACAACAATTGTTTCTTCTTCTCTCGAAGAAACCGCTTCCATGAGTTCACCCAGGAACATATCCATTTCATAAATCTGATTTGCGTAGTATTCATATGATGCACGCATTTCTTCATTTTCACATTCCGTCACGGTCAGATGCTTGGTATACCCCGAATCAATATCATAACTTCCGTGTCCCTGAACCGTAACAGCATTTATCAAATCAGGACCTTGTGTTGAATCAAGACTTTCGTTTATATATTTAACAAGAATTTTATCCTCTGCCCAGCCGTTCACATTTACTTCATATCCGGTCATATATTCAATGGACAGGAAATAATCATATCCCAAATTGGAATAAACCTTATTGCGTCCGTAGAAAGCACCCAGGTAATTATGAATAAAATGTGAGGTGTATCCGTGGTTTTTAAGATTATATGCAATGCTTTCGCAAGTGGTTTCCAGAAGAACCGTCTTGTATGGATATTCGCCGGGACCAAAATCGGAATTTCTCATTCCTGTTATAACTTCAAACTCAGTATTAACAGTGCCTGCACCGATAATAGGAACGGTAAAAAGCCCGGATGCATTTTCATTTTTCAGTTTTGTGAAGTTCGGAACAGGATTTTGGCTGAATTCCATATTGTTTAGCGAATTTAAATCGAAAAAAGACTCCATCTGAACAAAAATTATATTGGGTGTTTTTATGTCGTTGGCACTTGTTTCTTTAAAGGGTGCAACAATCTCATCCATAAGATTCATATCATACCCTTCAACCTCACTTACGCCGCTACCAACAAGACTGGCTGAAAAAGAATATGCAAACCCGTTTTCGGTATAACATTTCGGAAGGTCTCTGAATTCGGTTTCAAGCATACCTGAAGCTATGCCTATTTTAAGGAAGATAGCAGTAGATGTAATTATGGAAACAAAGAAAATCAAAGGACGCTTGATGTCGGTCTTCTTTTTTGGCATAGCAAGAGTTCTGAAAAAAATTGTGAATAAGGTCAGCAAAAGAAGAACCAGAAATATACAGATAATTGCCATTGCAACGGGTGATAAATACTTTTTCATCATAATTGGAAGAACATCTACAAGTTGTATGTCGTGGGGTGTGAGGGGAAGAACCCTTGTGCTCAGAAGGATATAGTTGGCAATTCCGAGAATAAGCCACACGGAACTTACGATGCATACCCAGAAATATCGAAATCTTTTTAATATAAAACCGGGCGCGATTGTGGATGCTATTATGAGTGTGTTACACAAAAAAACAAAGGGTTTGGAAAAAAGCATCTCAAATCCTCCCCAGAACTTTTCCATTCCGAGGGAGTCAGTAATTAAATTTATTAAAAAAGGTAGAATTATAAAAACAATGATATCTGTTAATAATGGCTTGTTTTTCCATATTTTCATAACTTTTATTCCTTTCATGTCGGTACTATATTAAATTGCATCCTGCATCGCAATGACGGTAATCATTATAAATGGCAAAGCTCTGACATTTTGCACCACCCATACAAAAATATCTGTACAGGCATTTTGAACATTCCTTTGGAATGGTTTTATGTCTGAGATCCTTGAAAACAGCATTTTCAAAATATATATTTTCAAGAGTGTTTTCAAATACATTTCCGCATACAATCGGCATTCTTCTGCAGGGCAAAATATTGCCGTATTCATCAACGGTTATAAGGCTGTCTCCTGCACTGCATACATACATGTTTCCGCCTTCCATAAACTGTAAAGCTCTGTTCATGGTCACGGTTGTTTTCGGGAAAAGCCATTTTGTCAGGACATTTCCCTGTGATTTCTTCAATGTTTTAAGATAGTGGGGGAGAATGTCGGGAGTTATGGCAAGAGTTTTCAGATTTTCACCGTTGCCTATGGGCACAATTCGGTCTGACCATAGTTTTGTTATTTTTCTTTTTCTGCATTCCCTTGCAACTTTTGGCAGGAATTTGTAGTTGTTTTTGTTTGCCGTAAAGCTTATATAGGTTCGTACACCTTTTGATTCAAGATTCTTTGCTGTTTTGAAGACTCTTTTATAGTCGCCTTCCTTTCTTAAAAAATCGTGGGTTTTTCTGTCTCCGTCAATGCTCAGCTGTACAAAAGAAACCTCCGTTTCTTTAAGAAGTTTTATTATGTTATCATCTATGAACGAGCCGTTGGAAAGTATGCCGTATGAAAACAAATCACGGTTAGCACCGAGATATTTTAAAATTGCGTTTATGTCACACCTTATAAAAGGCTCTCCGCCGGTAATGTTGATGTGACCTCTTTTTTTTATGTTGTAATGCGTGTTATATCGTACAAGCAATGTTTTAAACTGTTCTATGACAGCAATGACATCTTCATACTTTAAAGGTTCAACATTCCCGTCTGTACGGTAGCAATGCTTGCATCTGAGGTTGCAAATTCCTGTGATATGAAATTGCAGGAGAAGTCTGTTTTTTTCGTTGCATACCATATCAGTCACCGCAACCACCACAGCCACCGCAACCTCCGCAGCCACCGCAACCTCCGCAACCTCCACAGCCGCTGTCATTTCCGCGGCTCGCTCTTTGAGCTGCTTCGTACAGGGCTCTTGATGCAACAACAGATGTGAAAACTTCTGTGAAAATGGATGCTTTTATGTTGGCGGTGGAGGAATGAGCATATTCTTTAGAATCGTAGTCATATAAGACATAGGCTCTGAGAACATCTTTCACTTCATCAGTGGACATATTGGCCCTTTCTATATCGGTTTTATCAAAATACTCTTTAATATTTTCAAATTTTTCTGACTTGAAATCTGTGACAGGTTTAATAAGATGTCTGTATGTTATGTAATTTACAAGGAATTTTTTCAAAGCCCACAAAATTGCGGTTCCCGCAGGAACACCAAAAATCCACATCAGGATATTGTTGTCAACGGGTTTCCCATTGTTAATTCCCATATAAAGTTTTAAAAGTAAAACACTGCAGGAAATCGCAACAGAGGAACACAAAAAACGGGACATAATCCGGTTTGTCTTCCGAATTAATTCTCGTGAAAAAACACCGCCCTCGCTTATTATTTCAGGGGTTGGAACAACATTTCTGACAATGTCTGCGATTCTTGTTTTTGTTGAACCTGATTTGGTTTTTTCTGCCAAATCCTGCATATAGTTGACAATTTTTTTTACCTGAGGATTCTGTTCCAGGTATTGATTCAGTTCAGCTTCGGGGATTTCGAGGTTTACTTTTGCTGTCGCAGGGTCTCTGTCGGGATACACCTTTGTGGTTTTTATAATGTTGTGGAGCTTTGCTTTCAGAACATAGTATCCGATAATACGGAAACGGTCAAAGCCTTTCAAAAGCATCAGATCACCGTCTGCATATAATTTGATTTTGGCTTTGCGTTGGTTTGATTTGAGCATAACAGAAGAAACGATCATGCCAACAATCAAAGAGGTGAGTGCAAGTGTAGCAAAAAACAGTATCCAAATTCCGAGAAAATGCCTTCCTTTTATGGCACGGATAAATTCCGGAATATTATTTAGGGCAAGAAAAGAGATGCCAAGATTCAGCAAAATGACACCAAGGCTTACTTTGATTCCTTTTTTATATCTTTTTTTAATACATATTGCAAAGGCAATTCCCGCAATAACCGTTACGGCAACCGAAAGTGCAGTTGCGTCACCGAATCGGGGCATAAACATATCACTCAGTTTGACAAGCGCTTCAATTGGAAATACTATGAGAGCAATGATGAGCATTGTTTTTAAAAATATTTTCATTGCCTTTTTCACATTGTGAAAAAGAAGTCCGATAAGTGCGACACTTCCAAAGGTAATTAACAAAAACAACATGGTTGTAATGATATATGAACTAAGAGAGTTTGACTTGTTTTCCGAGAAACACGAAATAATTCCCGTTACGGTCATAATAGTGCTAAAGACTGTAATGATACCAAGAATTATTGATGCTGTTATTTTCAAAAACAGAATAAAGCGGTTTTCTTTTTCGAACTGTGTGTTTGGGTTGTTCATGGGTTATTTCCTCCGAAAGTAATACAATACTCAAAGTACATAAATTAAAATGAATCAAAATTCCACGAATACTATTATACCACCCAAGGTATGGGGTGAGTCAATACTTTTTTAAAAAATATGTATAAAATACTTTAAATATGTCAAAAAGAGCTTGCATATACGGGAAGACAGCAATCTGCAAAAAGGTATTTACTTTGGGCATAATCTGAGATATAATAAACTCAAAGGAGTGATCAATTTGAAAAGAACTATGACAAAACTTATTTCTGTAATAATGACGGTAATGTTGGCGGTGTCACTTGTTCCGACTGTAGCAGGCGCGGCAAGGGTAGGCGATATCACGGGATATGCTCAGCCTACAGATATTATTGCCACAATCAATGGTTATCAGCTTGAGTCGTACAATGTTAACGGTCTCACATACATATGCGTTGAGGATTTGCGTTACTACGGATTTGATGTAAGCTTTGATATGTATTCCAAATCGCTTTCCGTATACCGAAACTACGGCATAAATACGATTAATCCGCAGATATCAAATCCGGATTTCTGGGCAATCGGAAGCAATGTTTCAAGAAAGCCGATTCTGTACACCGATATCATCACATATGTTGACAATAATTATGTGGCAGGTTCAAACATTAACGGCAGAACCATCATCAATTTTAACGAACTTTCAAGATTCGGTGAAGTGAACTATGACAATTCTAAACGTGAAATTTCGCTTATCATGCAAGATGTTGAGTACAATGAAGTAGCACTTTTTGCTCATTTTTTTGATGAAGAAATGAGCAAAGATTACAATGCTGACTGGACATCCAGAATAAGGGCAAAAGGCGATGTTATAATGATTACGGGAAATGCAAGACGATATATGAATTATTATGATATACAAAATTATGTAAATGGTGAAAATTGGTACAATGACATACAAGCTGCAGAGGAAATACTAAATGCGACGCGTGAGGAAGGAATCCCTGCAAGTTCTGTTTACATTGAATTAAGAAATACCGACGGAACGGTAATAGCATCATATCAGGCATATTAAAAAATTGTAATCATTTTTTGTATAAAACGAAGGGACTGTAAATTCAGCAATTTACAGTTCCTGTAGCGAGTCGATAAAGTCGACACGCTGTGAGACTTTCGAAAATGGTCGCAGGCAAGGAATGGCGAAGCAGACAGTACGAGGGTACGGCAATGAGCCATGACGAAGCAAGCAAAGTGCCTCAAATCGTAGCTTTTGGCAGTCTTATTGACAAAAGCATCATAAATATTTGTTCAACTATTAAATACTTTTATATTACAGAGAAAGCCCAGCACTTTGCGGTGCGGGCTTTTTCGACAGTTTGAAGGGACTGTAAATTCAGCAATTTACAGTCCCTTTGATTGAGATTCCTTTATCATTTTAAGTTTTTATAAATCATAACAGCAATCAGAATAAGTGTAATCGCAGCAAGAACAATAATTCTGACTATATCCGATTCGTTTTCTGCCACAGCACGAAGCAAAATTCCCAAAGTGACAGAAGCGCCTATTCCATAGCCGAAACCTTTGATTCTGGCAAGAAGTAGTATCACGGCAAAAAGAGCTACCGGAATTAAGGGAATGTAGTATGTAAAGTAATCATTCTCAAAGATGAGAAGATCTACAACAGCCATTATGATAACAATGGCAAGTGTAATTATGCCGGCAATGACATTTAAATTTTTTGTTTTGTTAGAGTTCATAATTGTGCCTCCTGTGTGCTTTTTTATTACATGCTAATTGTTACATAAAACATATTAAAAGTCAAGTTGTTTTTCGCATAGCTGAAATATTTGTTATATACATTGATTTTATCAGAATTTTGTGTTAGAATAACACAGTAAAATAAAATATATTCACACAGAGTGTCGGTTATGCCGCATATAGCTAAGGTATAGCCGGTGAAAAGGGAATGGGGTGAGAATCCCCTGCGATAACTGTCGGTGTATGCGCCAAATGTTTTTATATCCGTTATCGAAAGATGGTCATTGGGAAACTGAGAAGGCAGGATGTAAAAATGCGGACGAATCAGTCTATATGGTGCGAGTCACAAGACCTGCTTTGATGTTATTCCGTAAGTGCTCATTTGCATAGGAATGATGTTTTCAGATTGAGGTGCTGAAATGTAATATTTCAGGGCTTTGTCCCATATTCTCATCTGAATTGTGATTCATCACAGAAAAACTCAGCTGTGGTAATTTTCAAAAATTACCGCGGCTTTTTTTGTCTCGGTAAGAAAAGGCGGTGAAAACAGAAAGTAATTTAGAGTACCGGTTAAATTCAGACAAAAAGGAGAATTCTTATGAAAAAAATCACATCATTAATTTTAGTTGCTTTTATATTATCAGGACTTTTCAGCTTTAATGTTATTGCCACAGATACCGAAAATACTACGAGTGTATATGTAAGTGCAAGTATGTATGGCGAGTTTCTCGTCGACAAAAATGGAGAAAAGACGATTTGCCGTGAGATAGAAATCATAGGCAATGAGTCCTGCACTCTGGATGAAGTTTTTATAGCCTTTCATGATAGCTTTTTTGAAGGCATGAGTGAGGAAGGATATGCAACTGCAACAGGGAACTATGGGAAATATATAACTAAATTTTGGGGAGATACAAGCGGTAACTTTACCTATCAGGTAAACTTTGGTGCAGAGGATGTATACGGCCCCGCAAAAGAAGTAAAACATGGAGACTATGTAGAATTTTTCATAAATAAAAGTTTCTATCCCGACACGGAAAGCTATGCAAAATTTGAATATCCAACCTACACCACATCTGTAGGTGAACCATTGGATATCAAGCTTTTCTTTTCCGAATATACCGCAGACGGCCTTGCATTTTTCCCTTGCACTGATGCAGACATAACTATAGATGGCAGGGATTCAGAGCTTGTAACAAATGGAGAGGGAATAGCTAACATTGTCTTTGATGCTCCCGGAGATTACATAATTTCAGCAAGCAAAAGCAAAGCTTTGGAGGATAGCATTGTCCCTGCAATATCTGCTCCGTTTTGTGTGGTGAAGGTAGGTGTGAATCTCGAAGAAAACGAGCCTTCTGAAGGCGGTGAAAACAGTGAAACCGGAGAAAACACACCTCCTGAAGGTGAGGGAGATTCATTAGGAGAAAAACATGCGTTATGTCAGGAAATAGTTTTAAATATTGTAGGAAAATATTTTGATGAAAGTCTTATTAAAGACGGGAATATGTGTTGGTTTGTGGCAGATTTGGCTGATTTTTCAAAGGCATATCCTGAAAATTGCGTTCAGCTTGGGGATGAACTTGAACAAAAAATTGTGGATAAAATAATTAAGTCTGCCTCTTCATCTGAGTCGCAAAGCGACCTTGCAAAATCAATTATTGCCCTTCGCTCCATGGGATATGATGCAAAAAATACTGTCACAGAGGAGGGAGCCGAGCTCGACATTGTCCAAAAGCTCACATCTCTCATAACCAAGGAATCGGTAATGGCTCCTTATTATGAATACACTCTTCCGTATGTTATAATAGCTTTAGGGTTGGGAGAGGAATATGCTTCATCTGACACAATGGATTTTCTTTTAGATACTTCAATACAGATCGCAGATAGATGGCAGGATACCTCTTGGGGTACAGATGCCATATCACCAATGATTGCAGCACTATCACCATACTGCGAAGGAAATGAGCAAATTCAGACACTTGTCACACAGGCATTTGAGATTATGAGGGAATATCAGGGAGAGAATGGCTCGGTAGGAAATGCCGCTTCAACGGGACTTGCAATGTGGGGAATTTGTGCAATGGGAGAAAATTGTGGTGAAATTACGAAAAATGATAAAAATCTTATAGATGGACTTCTTGAACAAGTGAATGAGAGCAGAGACGGATTTCTGCCTTCAGATAATTCATTCGCCACAGAGCAGGGCTTTCGTGGACTTGTTGCCTGCAAGCTTTCAGAGGAAAACCAAAAGCCCTATGATTTCTATGATAATCCTATGAATGAGACAAAAGCAACCAGAAAAAAAACCCCTTCAAAAAGACCTGTGTCCGGTGGCGGCGGAGTAGTATCATCTACAAAAGAGGATGAGAGTGAAGAAGAAAAAACGGAAAATGGCACCACAACACCGTCAGGGACGTCAACGGGAGAGGAGAACAGACATCAGGATGTGAAGACCCCTCAGAAGAAATATGATGAAAAAAGCTTTAATGATATAGCTAACCACGAAGAACGGGAAATAATTGAAACACTTGCTCGTTATGGAATTATAAACGGAAGAACGGAAACGGAGTTTTGTCCTGATAATACAATGACAAGAGCAGAATTTGCAACCATAGTTGTACGTTCTCTCGGACTTTCAAAAGCAGGCAGCAATAACTTTTCAGATGTTTCTGATTCCGACTGGTTTTTGCCGTATGTAAATATTGCATGTTCCTATGGAATTGTAAATGGAATATCGGATACGGAATTTAATCCCTACGGCAAAGTCTCACGTCAGGAAGCTGCAACAATGCTGTCAAGGGCGGCAACTCTTTGCGGTATGAGGGTTGAATTTAATGAAGAGGGAATAAGAAATGTTCTTTCGCAGTTCACTGACTATCGTGATTGTGCTGACTGGGCGGCAGAATCTATGGCATTTTGTTGCAGCGAACAGATTTTAAGCACTGAGGAAATGGAGATTAACCCACATAAACAAATTCTTAGAGCGGAAATTGCTCATATGCTTTTTAATATGCTTAAGAAGGTAGAGCTTATATGAAATTCTTGAAAAAATACAAAATCAGGATTATAATATCAACAATAGCATGTTTGGCGCTTGCAGTTGCTTTTTTACATGAGCCCGAAGTTAATGACGGAAAGTTTCGGGAGTCTGCTGTGGAAATTGCGAAAATAACAGTTCTTGATGATAAAACTTTTCAAAGTGATGGGGATGCCTCTGAAATCTTGCCCGAAAAAGCTTCCGAAACACAGGAGCATATCACAGTAGTAGCTTCGGAAGAAGAAGAGGACCAAAACAAAGGCGATGGGCACTTGCAGGGGGATGTTTTTGAAAGTGAACAAGGTGGCGGAGATAAAGAAGAGAAGAAAGACAACATCTGCACACTCAGTGTGAGATGTGATGTAGTTCTTTCCGGTATAACTGATATAGATGAGGGCAAAAAGCAACTAATTCCCCGGGACGGTATAATTTTTTACTCGGATAATATTGAGTTTTTTGAAGATGAAACTGTTTTTAACATACTTTTGCGGGAAATGAAGAAGAACAAAATTCATATGGATTTTGTAAATTCTTCCGTGTATAACAGTGTATATGTCAGAGGAATATCAAACATATACGAAAAAGATTTTGGAGATCTTTCGGGGTGGATATACACAGTCAATGGTGAAATACCGTCTCTTGGGTGCTCTAAGTATAAGCTAAGTCCGGGGGATGTAGTTGAATGGAAATATACACTGACGCCCTGACATTAAAGAAAAGGAGGATGTATAATGAGAGAATTTAAAACATATCACCCGATTGTAAATTTCACATATTTTGTATTTGTAATCGGTTTTTCCTGCTTTTTTATGCATCCTGTATGCCTTGGCATTTCACTTGCATCAGGGTTTACATATTCCGTGATGCTTAAAGGAAAAAAAGCAATCAAAAAAAATTTAATGTATATGCTGCCGATGATGCTTGTGATGGCACTTATAAACCCTGCCTTTAATCACGAAGGCGTTACTATCATAGAGTATCTGCCAAGCGGAAATCCGCTTACGCTTGAATCAATCATTTACGGACTTTGTGCATCTGTAATGATTGTTAGTGTAATCTGTCATTTTTCCTGCTATAACGAAATTATGACAAGTGATAAGTTTATCTATCTGTTCGGCAGAATTATTCCGGCATTGTCACTTATAATTTCCATGACACTTCGCTTTGTGCCGAAGTTTGCCTCTCAGCTTAAAGCAGTAACAAATGCACAGAGATGTATGGGGCGTGATGTTTCAAACGGAAGTATCATAAAGCGTGCGAAAAGCGGACTTAATATTTTGTCAATTATGATAACCTGGTCTTTGGAAAATGCCATAGATACGGCAGACAGTATGAAATCCCGTGGTTACGGAATACCGGGGAGAACTGCTTTTTCAATATTTACATTCGATAAGAGAGACGGAAAAGCACTGGTTTGCATTTTGCTTTTAGGTATATATACATTTGTCGGTAATTTAATGGGGGGAATGTATTTCAGATTCTTCCCATCCATGAAAATGGCAGAAGTTTCTGTATTCGGTATAAGTGTATTTTTGGCATATTTACTGCTTTGTGTATGCCCTGTAATAATTGAGGTGTGGGAGGTGAGAAAATGGAAAGCTTTAAGGTCGAAAATTTAAGTTTCACTTATCCAAGCAGAACGTGTAAGGCACTTGATAATATAGATTTTACTGTAAATCAAGGTGAATTTGTTTTGCTTTGCGGCAAATCGGGATGCGGTAAAACAACTCTTTTAAGGCTTTTAAAATCAACACTTGCACCACATGGTGAAACAAGCGGAAACGTTTTCTTTAATGGAAAACCGCTTGCCGATTACGATACAAAAGAACAAGCATCAGGTATAGGTTTTGTAATGCAGAATCCTGACAATCAGATTGTTACAGACAAGGTATGGCATGAGCTTGCGTTCGGACTCGAAAGCCTTGGATACAAACAAACCGAAATCAGAACAAGAGTATCTGAAATGGCATCGTTCTTTGGTATACAGTCTTGGTTTTACAAGAAAGTAACAGAGCTTTCAGGCGGTCAGAAGCAGCTTTTAAATCTTGCATCTGTTATGGCTATGCAACCTTCAGTTTTGATACTTGACGAGCCTACAAGTCAGCTTGATCCGATTGGAGCAGGTGAATTTTTGAAAACTTTAGAAAAGATTAACCGTGAGCTTGGCACAACCGTTATTCTCACCGAGCATCGTTTGGAAGAAGTTTTTTCGATGGTTGACAGAGTTATCGTTATGGATGGCGGAAAAATTATTGCTGACGAAGTACCTGAAGAAGTTGGCAAAATTTTGAAGGAACAAAATCATGATATGTACAAAGCACTCCCAACTCCCATGAGAGTTTGCGGAGAAACAGAAAACACTTTAACCTGCCCCTTAACTGTCAGAGATGGAAGAATGTGGCTTGAAAAATTTTCAAAAGAAAATGAATTGAATCCTGAGGTTATTGTGAAAGACAAAGTGCAGGATAACACTGATTCGGTAATTGAAATCAAAGATGCTTGGTTCAGATACGAAAAGGAATTCCCCGATGTAGTTAAAGGATTAAATTTAAGTGTAAATAAAGGCGAATTATTTTGCATTGTTGGTGGTAACGGAACGGGAAAGACAACGGCGCTTTCACTTGTATCCGGACTTAACACACCCTACAGAGGTGATGTGAAGATTAAAGGAGAGAGTATTTCTAAAATCAGTAATTTGTATGACGGACTGCTTGGAGTTCTTCCGCAAAATCCCCAAAGCGTATTTGTAAAGAAAACTGTATATCTTGATTTAATGGAAATACTTTCTGATAAGAAGCTTACCAAGGATGAAAAAGAACAAAAGGTACAAAGTATTGCTGTACTTTGCAGAATTGAAAATCTTTTGAGAAGTCATCCTTATGATTTGTCTGGCGGTGAACAGCAAAGAACCGCACTTGCAAAGATACTTCTTATGGAGCCTGAAATATTGCTCCTTGACGAGCCGACAAAAGGAATGGATGCACATTTCAAAGAGGAATTTGCGGACATTCTGATGGATTTAAAAGCAAACGGCGTCACGATTCTTATGGTATCTCATGATATAGAGTTTTGCGCAGAGTATGCAGATAGATGTGCTCTTATGTTTGACGGCAGCATAACATCAACAGACACACCGAGAGAGTTTTTTAAGGGTAAGAATTTCTATACCACATCCGCTAACCGAATGGCAAGAACAAGACTACCTGATGCAGTTTTGGCAGATGACATTATACTTGCCTGCGGTGGCAGGATAGAAAAAAGGAAAAGACAATCGCCACATATAGAGTTATATACAATTCAAAACGAAACAGTATCATCAAAAAAGAAAGTGCAAAAGTTGACACCTGCAAGAATTATTATCGGCAGTATATTTGCGTTGCTTTTTGCACTGACATCGTTAATCTTTATAGCGGACATTGATATACTTAACTTTGCAAGTATAAGTTTTTTAGAGCTTGAAACCCTGCAGATAATGGCAATAATTGAGGTTGTGGTTAGCTGCTTATGTTTCTTCCCGCAAAGAGATATTGGAATAGAAGTAATGCAAGTTCCGAAGTCAGACAGGAAGCTTGCAAAACGAACATTGCTTGGGATGTTTCTGATACTGCTTTTAATACCGCTTACCATTTATATTGGTGTTTTTTTCTTGGGTGACAGAAAGTATTATTTTATAAGCTTACTTATCATCATTGAAACGATGATACCGTTTTGTATGGTGTTTGAGTCAAGGAAACCAAAAGCAAGAGAGCTCATAGTGATAAGCGTTTTGTGTGCTCTTGCAGTTTCCGGCAGGACTGCATTTTTTATGATTCCGGAGTTTAAACCGGTAATCGCTATTGTGATAATTTCAGGGGTGTGCTTTGGGGCTGAGTCGGGATTTTTGGTAGGTGCACTTACCGGATTTGTTTCAAACTTTTTCTTTGGACAAGGACCGTGGACACCGTGGCAGATGTTTGCATTGGGGATTATCGGCTTTATTGCAGGAATACTTTTCAAAAAAGGATTCCTGCGAAAGACAAAAGCATCTCTGTGCATTTTTGGTTTTTTAGCAACTTTAGTTATCTATGGTGGTATTATGAACCCTGCATCCGTTATTAGGTGGCAGAATAAAATAAATTGGGATATGATTAAAGCTGCTTATATTGCGGGACTGCCATTCGATTTAATTCATGCACTTTCAACCGGGTTTTTCCTGTGGGTTTTATCCGAGCCTATGATAGAAAAGCTTGAGAGAATTAAAGTCAAATACGGATTGGTAGAAAGGTGATATGAAACATCATTAACTCAAAAGCGGTTTATTCCGGATTTGTTCATATGATACAGCTATGTATTGAAGCCAAAATTCGGATAACTCCGTTTAGGTTAACTAATTGATAAATAGATCCGGCAGTGAGGGTGTAGATAAGTTAATCACTTATATTAAGAAATGGGGCTGAGCATTTTTGCTCAACCCCATTTAATTATAATTTTTTAAAATGTTTATTTAAAATCCTTCAAGACCACGACCGTGGCGGGCTTCACAATGGGACTTGGGTGCAGAACTCTTGATAAACTTCTAGTTTCTGTGATTTTTCTCTTATTTTGCTCTTTTCATTTCAACAGTTCCGCTTCTTCCATAAAAATATCCAGAAAACTCATCGCCAAGTTCAATAGTTAACGTGTCATTTTTTAATTTAAACGGCATTTCTCCAACAATTGTTGTGTTCGGAAAAGTTTCCTCAAGATAAAGACTATTGCCCTTAATGTTATAATCAAACCTTCTGTAATTAAACCTTAATTCTTCTGTACGGATTTCTAACTTTTGATTATCTGCATCAACCGCAACCCATGTGCCAATCAAGTCTTCTGCTTTGCCGTCATCGCTGACCTGGCAACCCGCAAAGAAACATGACATAATTAAAACAGGGATAAGAATTGTGATAAATATTCTCTTCATTTTTTCACCTCCGGTTTATATAATTCTGCTTAAAATATAAATCTGCGTTTTTATTTTACCACACCTACTACAAAAAAACAATACATGCTGTCAAAACAGCAGGTATTGTAAATTTAAAATTATAATTTTTTAAAATGTTTATTTAAAATCCTTCAAGACCACGACCGTGCCGAGCTTCACAATGGGACTTGCTCACAGAACCCTTTATTTTACTGGGTTTCTGCAATTTTTCTCTCATTTTGCCCACCAACTGCCCACCTTTTTAAAATGCCCACTATGAAACGTTATTTTAATAATTTCCATCTCAAAATCACTGTTTTTTCCATTCAGGATGATAATAATAGAAATCTGAAAGGTGCTCCACACAATGGTCAAGTGCTATTGCTAATGATTGTAGTGCTTCTTCTTCGGACAAATATTCGCTTACCCCTAATGGTCCACGCATATCGTCAAAACTCTTTATACACACCCACTTATTGCCGTTACGATACATTTTGGGTATTCCTGATGGATAAAAATCAGAAGATACGCTTTCAACTGTATATGTTACGTGTTTTAGTACCGCTTTGTTTTTTACATAACTATTTAGTTTTTCGTAAAGATTCATTTGCGTTACCCACTTTCAAACGCTATTATAACATACTATGAAAATCACATTACTTAAAATATCTCTTTAAAAGTCCTTCTAAACCTCTACCATGGCGAGCTTCGGTGTACTTCATATCAATTTGATGTTATCACTTTTCCCTTATATTGTCAAGGTTTCGGGCATTTTAAAATCTGCCGTAAAAATCCAAAATGCCACATTCGATGCCGGTTTGATAAATTTATTTTGAATTTATCACCTTTTTGCCCCAATTTCAACGTGGACAAAGTCTCAGTCAGGGTTTGAAGGTCGGATATCTTTAATACTATTAAATATATTATATTTTGAAACTTAACAAATAAAAATAGCCAAAGTAGCAATGACTTTGGCTATTTAAACAATAAATTTTATTGTTAATTTTGCTCTTCTATTAGCGCATTAATATTAACCGGAGGTATAACAATTGGCGTCATGCCTGGCTGCGTAGTAAGCAGAGAAATTTGACTTCTTATGAAAGGAAAAATGATTGCTACTGTATTTTTTTTCATAAGGGTATCATATATTTCCTCTTCAATACCCTCTTTATCAATTTTAAATATGCCAATCGTTTGAAGATTAAGTTCTACAGTCTTCGTAGAATTAGTTATATTTGTATCGATGGTTACTTTGATTTTAGACTCATCATCACTATTTATTGCATATTTAATAGTAAACGAAGAATTATAATTTACATCTTCATCTTCATGTGAATTTTTAAAACTATATTCCGAGAAATACAAATCTAACATTTGCAGTTTACATTCGGTATTATTCATAGTATCCCCTCCTTATATCATCGCTACGAATGGCAAGTGCGCTACTGGAATTTTCTTAGAATTCTTTGGTGTAAGCGTAATGACTTTAGACTCTATCGTTTGATATTCGTTTTCGTCGTCTTTTCCTTTCACAACTTTTACACTATATAGTTGTGAAAGAAGATCCGGATTATCATTTAATAATCTTAATAAAACTGCGCTACTTCCATTAATATTATTAGTTCCTTGCTCCCATTTTTCAATTGTTTTTTTTGTTACTCCTAGAATATTAGCTAAAGCTATTTGTGTCAATTTGTTGTTTATTCTAAATTGCTTCACGTAATATTTATCAATCTTTATGTTAGGAATTTTTACTTCGATTCGTTTTGATTCTAATAATTTATCAATATTAATCATAGTTATTTCTCCATTTTTATATTTCATTATACTAATTTATTATATTCTTACTTATTGTTGTATAGTTCTCGTTTTATTTTTTGCTTAATGAATTTGAATATTCTTCAACTAATTTTTTTAATTTATTTTCCGATTTCCTATCTATATCCATATCTTCACCATGGCCATGTCTATATACATGTAATAAAAATGCATGATTATTAATTGTGTCAGCCAATATTACACAACGATATCCATTTGATTTTCCTGTGTCACGCCCTACATCCATGGTTTTAATTTTTACCCAAGCAGCATTACGAAGTCTGGCCCAATATCTCACAATTGTATTAGGAGGCCTATGAATTCCTTTGATCAGTTCGTTAGCAATTTCTTCTGCAATTAATTGTCGTTCATTCTCCGAAATGTTTTTCAAATCTTTTTTTAGATTAAATGGTGACAAATCATTTAATTCATCCATTTCATCTGGATCATAATGGACATTATACTCAAGCAAACATTTTCGCTCCCTCCTTGCCGGTTTGCCCTATTTAATAGGGTAACCATAGTATATCATATTTATTCAACTTTGTAAAGGTCTTTTTAAAAAAATTGGAGATTGCATACCATTTATTGTATTAAATAGGCAATTTTTATATTTGTTTCTGATTGCTATTAATAAAAACCTCACAACATTTTCGTTCATTTTGCATGCGGATATCCGGGAAGAAATGCGGTATACTGCAGTGAGAAATTATATGCAGAGGATGAGGATTATGGCGAAGAAAGATACTGCCCGTGGCGGTGTGCATTATGATGAGCAAAGCAAAACCTGGGGTTTCAGGGCAATCAGGGACGGCAAAGACATACGCAAAAAGGGATTTGCTATAAAAACCGAAGCAAAGGAAGCACGCATAAGCTTTCTTGCAAAGCACAAAGAGGAGAAAAACAAAGGACCGGATTCGGACACCAACATCAAATTAAAAGATGTGTATGAGCATTATATGAAATTCGGTTCTGTTGAAAAAAAGACCGGGTACCCTACGCAAACAGCAGAGTATATGGGAAAATCACGTGGGACCCGAGTTCGGAAACCGCATTATGATAAGCATAGGCGTTGGCGAACTCAAAAACTACTTGATTCAACTGTATTACAGAGGTTCACCCTATAACAAATTTGCAAAAGGGTACGAGTACAGTTATGTAGAGGGTTTCCTTAAACTTTTCTACTTACTGTGGGGATATGCAAGACGAATGCTTTGGATCAGCAGAAATACATACAGAACAATGTGCGAGGATAAGAAAATGAGACTTGAAATGCCTAAAAAGATGGATGATGATATTTACGACAATAACATTGAAACATACACACAGGAAGAAATTCAAAGAATGGCGGAACGGCTGAAATCAACCAACCTTTATACAGCTTTTCTGCTCGGATATTACCTCGGAGTGCGAATAAGTGAGTGCTTTGGTCTCATGTGGAGCGATATAGACTGGGAAGCACACACAATCAGGATAGAGCGTCAACTACTGATGGAATCACCGCACCGTGTTCTTTCTCAATGTAAAACCGCCACCGCCCGAAGAACAATCGATATTCCCGATAAGCTCTATGACCACTTGAAAGAACTCAAAAAAGAGCAGGAAGAAAACCGGAAGTTCTATGGCAGGTCATATAAAGCCAACGAGAATGTAAAAGTCCGCCTGAAAGCAAATCAGGATGATAACTTAAAAGGCGGTGACTTCATAAACAGACAGAAAAACGGACAACTCCTCACTCCCGACAGTATGAAATCCTGGGCAGTCAAAATAGAAAAGGAGCTTGGTATCCACTTCAAATACCATAACCTCCGCCATACCCATGCATCAATACTTGCGGCTTGTAACACACCAATTCCAAAACTAAAACACCGACTCGGACACTCCAAAATAGAAACCACCACCAAATACTATATCGGCGAAACCGAAGTAGCAAAGGATAAATTGAAAGAAGCGTTGGAGATGTTGTAAAAGATAGAAGCGACTGACACACGTCAGTCGCTTTTGTGTTTTAAATTCAATATTTTCAACCCTTTTTTGACCGCATAATCATATGCTCTTTTTGTTCCGCTGTTAGGTTGATAATCAAATAAATCTCTTTTACAGTTTTTCCGTCTGGGAGGCATATAGTTTTCATCATAGTAAATAACACAATAACTGCTGTTATCAATCATTTCACAGTTACGTTCAACATATGCCGCCTTACCTGCATTAACCATCCTTTCCGGATAATAAGTATGTTCATACATTTCCAAAAGATAAGCCGTATAATCTTCATCAATATAAGGAAACTCTGCTCTCACATATATTCGTCTGATGTGAGGGTATTTCTTTTTAAACTCTGTAACAACCGATAGACACAACTTATCAAACTGACTCTTACTACCAAAAAGAAAAGTATCAACCTTTTTCCCAGTAATTAAATCTTCAACAACTTCTTGTAAATGATTCACCAATTCATCTGTAACCTCTATCTTCCTGTGCCCAAAGAAACAACAGGTATATTCTTTTGATTCCACAAATTTCACCTCAATTTATAGATATACAGTATAGCTATTTATAACATTGTACCACATAAAGAATATAAAATAAATACATAATATATTTATTTTGAGGTGATTTTATGGCTATTAAAAGTGTATCTATAAGAATTGAGGAAGAGATGCTCAATAAAATCGGTTATGTCGCCGACTACGAAGGTCGTAGCGTAAACAGTCATGTATTAGTTCTGATTCGTGAAAACATCAAAAAGTTTGAAGAAGAACATGGTTCTATCGACGGCGATATAAACCCGGATGTAAATGTAAAACCTACAAGAAAATAAAAAAGAGCACGGGACTACCGCTTGGTAGCTCCGTGCTCTTTTTATACTTAAGTTATTATCCTTGTACTTCTCGCCATACATAATACTTTCAAATGTGTACTTCGCCATTTGTGTCACCTCCTTTGGCAACACAAACAATACTACAGAAAGTTACGGAAGTCAACGAAGGAATTATTGTGTTTTGGATTTTTCTTCTATTTGATCCATTATTGCTTTTGATTCTTCTGTGAGTTTTTTGATTTCCTCATCACATTTTTTGATTTCATTTTGACAATCCTTTTGAATATGTATTTTTATCAAACAGAAATTTGTCCACTTTATAATAACCTTAAAAACATTGCTTGCTTTTATTCCAAATATTCCCAACAAGGTCTGCGGCTTGTTGCAGGTCTTTTTTCTTCATGCCTTTATCAATCAAAATATGCCATAATTTTGTATAAGTAACTGACATTTTGTTTTCATCCTTTCAAAGATAAAAATAATTATACTCTCAGTATATCATAAATCCACGAAAAAGCAATAGAAATATAGAAAAAACAACATTTTTATTGTTTATGCACATATAAAAAGTCCAATTTCCGTCAAAGTGTCATTAACTGTCATGTGGACTTTCTCGTCACGTTCGGTACATGAGCCTTTTGCACTAAATATGCGTCAAATTTTGAGTCAGTGATGTCCTCTAAAGCCTTATGTAGCAAGGGTTTCGGGGATTAATGCGGCATCGCGATGCCGGTTGGTCAGAATTCCATTTTAAAATGCCACATAAAATGCCGGTTGATGCCACATTCATCGGTAGTTTTTCATGGTTGTTGAGATTACAATGAATAGTGCAATGTGGCATCACCAAAAAATGCAAAAATAATGCCAAAAACCCCTTGACAATAGGCATTACCTAATGTCAAGGGGTATGAGAATTTGTTGTTATTTCAATGATTAGAAGTATCTCTTCAAAAGTCCTTCCAAACCTCTACCGTGGCGAGCTTCACAATGGGACTTGCTCACAGAAACCCAGTAAAATCAAGGGTTCTGTGATTTTCAATCTCATTTTGCCCACCAACTGCCCACCTTTTTCTTGTGCCCACCATTTCAAAGAATAAGGGCATAAAACCAAAGGTTTTA
>SVJK01000071.1 GCA_015069015.1 Oscillospiraceae bacterium | reverse complement strand
TAGTGTAACGAGCAGGGAAGATGTATACCATCTTCCACGATTTTAGGATAATCCTAATACCTTATACAACAAACCCCCGAAACAAAATTTTGTTTCGGGGGTTAAACTGTCCTTAAGAACACTCGGCTTATGAAGTGTTTTTTTTACAGATTATTTTTTATAAGTTCTTCTCTTGATTTTGATGAAAAATATGCAGGGGGGATATCGAATACAGTTTTACATCCTTTTTGTCCTTCTTGGTTCAATTTGTATGCTGCTCTTGCACAACACACAAGAACGGATGATGTAAATTCAGGATTTGAATCAAGTTTGAGACTGTATTCTATGACGTGGGTGTTTTCCATATCTTTCCCTGTTTTTCCCGAATGAATTACAAATCCGCCGTGGGGAATCCCTGAATGGTTCTTCTGTAATTCTTCCATTGATATGAAATGCACAATTGTATTGTAGTCTGCAAAATAATTGGGCATTGTTTTTATTTCTTTTTCAATTCTGTTTTTATCTGCGCCGTCTTCTGCCACAACGAAACATTCTCTTATGTGCTTGTCCCTTGTGGAAAGATTCGGATTTTCTCCGCTTCTCACCTTTTCAAGAGCATCTTCAACAGGAATTGTGTACTGACGGGCATCTAAAACACCGTCTATTCTTCTTATGGCATCGGAGTGTCCCTGACTGACACCTTTTCCCCAGAAAGTGTAGGTTTCGCCTTTTGGAAGTATTGCCTCGGCATATATGCGGTTCAGAGAAAACATGCCCGGATCCCATCCTGCAGAAATCACTGCAACTTTTCCTGATTGTGCAGATGCCTTGTCAACATTTTCAAAATGTTCCGGGATTTTTGCGTGAGTATCAAAACTGTCAACAACGTTAAAATGTTTTGAAAGCGCAGGTGTCTGAACAGGCAAATCTGTTGCACTTCCACCGCAGATTATGAGAACATCTATATCATCTTTAAAATCTGTGATATCATCCATTGAATATACTTTTGAGGATTCAAAAACCGTTTTCACACTTTCGGGATTTCTTCTTGTGAAAATTCCGAAAAGTTCCATATCGGGGTTTTGAGAAATGGCACACTCAACGCCCTTTCCAAGGTTTCCGTATCCTGCAATTCCAATTCTAATCATAGTGTCAACTCCTTTTTGGCATACATTGACTGCTTTGTATACCCTTGTTTTATTATAAAACAAAAATCCCGGAAGTGTCAATGAATATGTGCATAAACATAAAATTCATTCTCCGGAATTTTTTATGAAATCTTACAGTTCAATGCAAAGTTCAACAGGACAATGGTCAGAGCCTAAAATGTCTGTGTGAATTTTTGCATCTTTGAGATTGTCTTTGAGATTATCCGATGCAAGAAAATAGTCAATTCTCCATCCTGCATTACGGCTCCTTGCATTAAAGCGGTATGACCACCAGGAATAGATGTCTGTCATGTCGGGATAGAAATGTCTGAAAGTGTCGATGAATCCCGCATTTTTGAGATTTCTGAATTTCTCTCTTTCTTCATCTGTGAAGCCCGCATTTCTTCTGTTGGCACCGGGGTTTTTAAGGTCGATTTCCTCTGCGGCAACATTGAGATCTCCGCAAACAATTACGCCTTTTTTATCTTTAAGAAAGCAAAGATAATCTTTAAATGCATCTTCCCACTCCATGCGGTAGTCAAGGCGTTTCAATTCATTTTGGGAATTGGGGGTATACACGCAGACAAAATAGAAATTATCAAACTCTAAAGTGATGACTCTTCCCTCTTTGTCATGTTCTTCAACTCCTATTCCATACATAACCGAAACAGGTTCTTTTTTAGAAAAAACTGCGGTTCCTGAATATCCTTTTTTCTCTGCATAGTTCCAGTACATATTATATCCCGGAAGTTCCAGATCAATCTGACCTTGCTGAAGTTTTGTTTCCTGCAGACAGAAAATGTCTGCATCGAGAGATTCAAAAACCTCCATAAAGTTTTTTCCCACAACTGCCCTGAGGCCATTTACATTCCATGATATAAATTTCATAACAATCATTCTCCGTCTGATTCTATTATCTTTTCAACTGCTTTTTCTTCATCTGACATTTCACCGTCTGATGAATCTTCTGTTGTTTCAATGTTTTGCTGAGATGGATTTACAGAATAGATATAGCTTTCCGAAAAAAGAGTGCTGAGATAATTTCCCAAAGTGAAAAGTACACACCAGGGTGTCAAAATCAAAAGCACAAGTTTAATTCCCCGCCAGTCAAAGTGGTCTGAAAATCCGATAACAATGACAGGAGTTAAAAATATAAGAAGTATTATTAGGGACACTGCCACAAAAAGTGCCACATCTGATGCCCCTGAAAAATCTCCTGAAAGATAGGTTGTCACAATGCTGCACATGCTTACAAAAACCGTGCAGTAATACATAATCGCGATAAACTTTTTGATTATCGAGCCTGAACGGAATCCCGGTACAGAAAATCTTGAATACTCTTTTACATTGGTTTTTCTGTTTGTGTTAATGGTTTTCATATTATTGTTTCCTTTGCATTATAAATAATCAATTATATTTTATCACAAAAATGACTTTATGTAAATAGTTTTAAATCCAATTTCAAACTCAGGAAATCAAGGTTCATGATAGATTTTGCAAAAATACTGTCCATCTTCCAAAACGCCGATTCCTGTGATGTGATATATAAGTCCTGATTCTTTATCCTCATATGTGCCATATGAATCAGAAACAATCATCATAGGATCGGGTTCATCTTTAAATCTTGCAATAACGAGGGGGAAAATCTGACAGTCTTCTTTTTCACCCATATACCACACTCCCCTTTTTACAAAGGCAGAAACAAACTCTTTGGTAAGAACAATATGGTCTATGGAAGAAAGATTGAAAGGATGTTTTATGTTATCAATTTTATGAAATGTGAACTCCTTCAAAAAAGGCAGGTCTGCTTTTTCAAAACCGGAAAGAGTTTCCTTTAAAACTTTTCTGTGTATGCTTGAAAGTTCCTTTTCCTCTTTACCTGAGGGATGGTTGTCAAGAATGTTTTGTGCCCTTTCGATTGCAGGATCAGAAAGCACTTTGGGTTCTTCATTTTTTACGGATATTAAAAATTCCTTGGAAAGATTTACCCCATTCGTTTCGAGAAAAGAAACGGGATATGATTTTAAAAGACAGCATCCACCTTTCCTCTCTGAAAGTGTTCCGAGACACACTCCCACGCTTTTTTTGTCTGTGGATTTTAAATATACTTTTTCATTTTTCAAATCATACCCCGGCACGAAAAAATCTGTTTTGAAGTTGCCGTCATCTATTTCATACATAAAATCCCCTGTAACTCCGTCTGTCTTTGCCTTTACCCACATACAAAAACCCCCTTTTAGAAATTATATATTCCAAAAAGGGGTGATATACTATAATTTTATTTTTTTACATAAGGTGATTTTACAAAATCAGCACCGCAAATTCTTTTTTTCACATCGGATGAGCAAAGGGATGCAAAATCTGTTGACAAAATATCTTTTTCAAACAACTCATCACCATTATAATCTGCGGTTTTGGTCACGGGAATAAGACTTGACTTTTCCTTGATTTTTTTTATCAATGATGCTCCATTTTCATTGAATCCGAGAATTCTCACATATTTTATTTCGGGATCGTCCTTTATACCGAGAATTGCACATATACAAAACCGTCTTATTCTGTGAAGTGTATATCTTTTTGAGATGCATTTCTCAAAAAATTCATTAAGAGTTGAAGAATTTTTCGCGTTGGTAATTATCATATTTGAAAGTCCGTCTTCATAGCCTTTTATATCTTTAAGACTTTCCGGTTTCATGGTTCTTAATGTACCTAAAATATAACTTTCGGCATTTTTTATGTCATATATGTTACATCCCCTGTAATCAGGAGCAAAGGATAAATAATCTTCTCCTGACATTATCATTTCTCTTATGGCAGATGCACTTTTATATTCATCGTCTGAAAGAGCGGAATGATAGTCATTACTGCGTTTTATGCAAACAGGTTTTATGGATGAATCAAGTTTTTTTAAGGCGGATATATATGAAATTCCAAGGGTGTTGTTTGGTGAAAAAACTTCGTCAGGAAGATTTTCAAAAATACTTCTCAGAGCATATTCCGAAGCAGAAGGATAACCTTTTCCCTCTGAAAGTTTTTCTTTTAATTTTAAGATGTATTCATCGCTTGGTGAAAGTGTTTCATCTGCTATCTTTTCCAAAAGATGAATATCATCGGTTTCTGCACCAAAAGATATAGCATCAACCACATTCAGGGAATCAAGCACGGATACTGCTCCAAAAGCAAAGTTTTCCGCAGACTGAAGAACGTAATTTGCAGGAAGTTCTACAACCAGATCTGCACCATTATATACTGCCTTCTTTGCCCTTTCCCATTTATCGAAAATTGCCACGTCGCCTCTTTGCACCATACTGCCGCTCATTACGCAAACCACGTTTTTTGCACCTGTGATTTCCTTTGATTTTTCTATATGGTACTTATGACCAAAATGAAAAGGATTATATTCACAAATTATTCCAATTGTGTTGAAATTCATTAAACCACCCTATTTTTTTCAAAAACCTATTGACATTCTAACACAAAATGGGTATAATAGTCAATGTTGATTGCAAAAGATATTTGCACCATTAGCTCAGCTGGTAGAGCACCTGACTCTTAATCAGGGTGTCCAGGGTTCGAGTCCCTGATGGTGTATATACGAAAAAGACACTGAAAAGTGTCTTTTTTTCGTATATTCACCTTCTCGTATTCTACTCGACGGCTTCAAACTTCGCAATTCTTGCTCGTTTTCACCTCGCAGGGACTCTCGGGCTATTCAACAGTCCACCGGACTGTTGAATTCTACGCCCTCGTCTGATGGTGTATACAAAAAAAGATGCCTTATGGGGCATCTTTTTTTGTATCCTCGGAAATTCCAATCTTTGGTCCCCTGATTAAGAGTCAGGTGTTCTCTCCAACTGAGTTAAGCGAAGTTGGTAGTTTTCAAGTCTTCCGCTGCCGGTGGCAGATGAAGGAAGACTTGAAAAGGCGTAGCGGTCGAAAGCAAAGGGCGTGCCCCTTGTGGGTATGCCCTTTGCTTCGGGCACCGCAAGTGTCGCACCTACTATGTTTGCTATCCGCAAAAACTTGGCAGACCAACCGACCTAATCGGGTGTCCAGGGTTTAAGTTCATTGTGAGGATATCTTTTAATTCATATAATTTAATTATTTAAGATTATTCATGTACTTGATAAATAGTATATCTACGAAAACTGGCTTCGGCATTCGCCTGCAGAGGTTTTCTCCGATACACTATTTATCCGGTACTTTTTTGTTTTATAGAATATAATTTTTAAAAATTATATTGATTTATTTGCTCATTAAGGTTATAATATAATCACCACATATTTAACTTTAATAGATATATTTTCAGATATTCTTTCGGAATGTCTTATTTTGCTATCCTTATTTTTACACAGATTGAGTGTTTTGTAAAAAACGCAGGCTGTAATATTTAAACGATCTGTGTGAAAATATTCATTAGAGTTAAATGTGTGGTAACATTAAATCTAAGCCGCGTTTTTGTGCGTGGTGCAGATTAATGCTACCACGCATTTTTTATTATTGCGTGAGAATTATGAAAGGAGTATAAACGCTATTAAACCAAAAACAAATATTAAGGAGATAATACAGATGAACACATATCGAACGATTGTCAACAACAATGAGTACATAATATCCGTTTCTGAATTGAATGATGTCCCCGAATTACAGGAAAATAATGTGGCTTGCGACGAGATTTCAGAATATTATTGTGATTTAATAAAGCATATCCTCTTATGTATTTTTACATTGGGTATTTGGGCTATGATATGGGTATACAGAACAACTATTTTGCTCAACAAATCGCCAGATGCTGAATATTATAATCCGATAACACAACTTTTGTTATATATTTTTATTCCATTTTATAGTGTTTTTTGGATATATAAACACGCACAAAGAATAGACAGTTTGTCAAAAAAATATGGTGTGAATTCAGATATATCAATTATTTGTTTGATATTAGGAATATTTGTCCCTATAGCCGCAATTTTAATTATGCAGGATAAGATTAATGCGATATGTCTTGTTAGCAGAAGAAATTAAAAGATTGACATGAATATATTCTTCAACAAAGATTGTGGCAAATATATGTACCCCTATATTATGGGATTTACATATCTTGATATGTTGAAAAAATCAGATATGGTATGCTTTTAAACTTTGAGCAAAAATAAATCCATAGACGATAATAGCCTTTTCATGCTGTTTTCATCTATGGATTTTTCTGTTTTATTCTATTGATTTTATCTTATTTCCCCCTGTATTTCCCCGGTGTGACTCCACTGTACTTTTTAAACTGACGTATAAAGTGATATGTACTATTAAATCCTGTTGCCTCTGCCACATCCCCTATTGCCATTCCTGACTTCAACATTCTTTTTGCATGCTCAATTCTTGTGTTGATAAGGTCTTTTCCGGGAGATGTTCCAAAAAGTTTGCTATAGTCAGCGTGAAATCTCGAAACAGACATGCCTGCCTCTTTTGCCATTTGTTCAACGCTTGTATCCTTAAAATATTCAAGATGTACCCTTGTGCGGATAGACATAAGGGTTTCTTTTTTATACGGTTGATGGGTGATTCGCTTTTTTGTTCTGCCCTTGTCATCCTTGCAAATATTTCTTCACATCCAAGTCTGCATATATCTTCCCAGTGAGACTTTTTGTTCATAAACTCAATTTCCATATTCTGAATTATGGTGGTTATGTGTTCATCATTTTCAGGATAATACACCTTTCCGAATTCAATTCCGTATCTATTAGAAATCTCGGTAAGGTCCCCCTTAAGATGAAACCAATTATGAGTCAGAGCGCATTCAGGTGATGAAAGTCTTTGGTAAGAAAACTTTTCGTAAATAATGCATCCGCCGGGATTTACCCTTATGCTTTTCCCCATGGTTTCAATTATAACGGGAGAGAGAAAATGCAGAAAGATATATTGATTTCCTGTACTTCTTCTTATGAATCCAAAACCTTTCTTTTCGGGCCACATAGATTTTATTTCTGTGATAATCATATATTACACCTCTATCACATCATATATCAAATGAGAGAAAATGTCAATTATTTGATATAAATCATCATTGACCTAAATAATTGTGTAAAGGTATAATTATTGTGAAGATACGAAGGTTATTTTGCGTATAATCAAATGAATCGGGAGGATATATTATGAGTATTCCAAGAAGCGAGCACCCATTCCCTCAGATGATGAGAGGCAACTGGATGAATTTGAACGGTGAATGGGAATTTGAAATTGACAATTCATTATCAGGAAAAGATAAAAAGTTTTTTCTGAGAGATTCTCTTGATTCTAAAATAACTGTTCCTTTTTGCCCTGAAAGTGAACTTTCGGGAATTGGCAACAAGGATTTTATGTATTGTGTTTGGTACAGGAAAGAATTTACGTTGCCTGAAAACTTTTTGGGACACAGGATTATTCTACACTTTGGTGCTGTTGACTACATCTCTACGGTATATATAAACGGAATTGAGGTATGCACTCACAAGGGTGGATACACTTCATTTTCAACAGATATCACAAACTATCTTAAAGATGGCAAAAATGTTATTTGTCTGTGCGTTGAAGACAACAAAAACAAATACAATCAGCCAAGCGGAAAACAAAGTGAAAAATTTGAGTCTCACGGATGCTTCTACACCCGCAGTACAGGAATCTGGCAAACGGTGTGGATTGAGGCTGTGGGAAGTGCATATATAGCAAATTTTCACACTTTTTCCGACATGGAAAACGGCGTTGCAATGTTCAAAATAAGTCTTGGCGGAAAAGGATTTATCGGAAAAACACTTAAAGCCAAGGCATCATTTGAATCCCGTTCCATGGGATATTCTTCCACAAAAATATATGGCGACAATGTGTATGTAAGTGTGCCTCTTGACGAGATTCACCTTTGGGATATTGGAAAAGGTAACCTTTATGACATTGTTTTTTCCATATGGGACGGTGACAAAGCAATTGACAGCGTGCTGTGTTATTTTGGTATGAGAACCTTTTCATTTGGCGTAAACGGATTTGAGATAAACGGAAGGACAATTTTTGGAAGATGGGTGCTTGATCAGGGGTATTATCCCGACGGCATATATACTGCACCCACTGATGAAGCATTAAAAGACGATATTTTAAAATCCATTGAACTTGGATTCAATGGCGCAAGGCTTCACGAAAAAGTTTTTGAACCGCGCTTTCTTTATTGGGCAGACAAACTCGGATATCCTGTCTGGGGCGAATTCCCAAACTGGGGATTTGACATATCTGAATTTGAAAGTATTGACTCAATTTTACCCCAGTGGGCAGAAGTTATTGACAGAGATTTTTCTCACCCCTCAATCATCGGATGGTGTCCCCTTAACGAAACAGATTATCCGGGATATCAAAAAATACAAAATCCAAAAGTTGTTAAATATCTTTATGAATATACCAAAAAAGCAGATCCCACACGTCCGGTTATTGACACAAGCGGATTTTTCCATGAAGTGGACTGCGAAGTATATGATGTTCATGACTATGAGCAGGATTACAAATTGATTGAAGAATACTATTCAAAACTTGACCGGGGGATTATTCAGGACATTACAGTAAGATTACCCAAATGGTCGGGGCGTCAGAGTTACAAAGGTCAGCCTGTGTTTGTCAGTGAATATGGCGGAATTTTGTGGGATATGGACAATCTCCCTCAGGGTGAGGAATCAAGTTGGGGATACGGCGATGCTCCAAAAAGTGAGGATGAGTTTTTGGACAGATTTAAAAACTTGACAGAAACTTTCATGAATAATCCTAAAATATGTGCCATATGTTACACTCAACTTTATGACGTTGAGCAGGAAAGAAACGGACTGATGACTTATGACAGAAAGCATAAATTCAATCCTGAAGTCATAAGAAGAATTAACTCTCAAAAGGCAAAAATTGAAAAGTGATATTCCATATACAAAACAAGACCTTAGCAAAAGCGATAAATTCTTTTGCTAAGGTCCTTTTTACATAAAATAAGTCTCTGTATTAGATAAGTAGTGATATGCATAAATGACCTTTTTATTCATTTTCGTGAATACCCAATGAAAAGGAGCAAGGCATATTTCAACCTTGCTCCTGTGC
>SVJK01000070.1 GCA_015069015.1 Oscillospiraceae bacterium | reverse complement strand
TGGAGTAAGAAGCGTTGAACTTGAAAGACGGGATCCGACTGGTGACGATGACGGACAATTCCAAATTATTGTAAACGGCATTGAAATTTTTTGCAAAGGCTCAAACTGGGTGCCGTTAGATGCGATGCATTGTCGTGATGCCAAGCGCTATGCTCCGGCTCTTGAACTTGTAAAAGATATTGGATGCAATATTTTGCGTTGTTGGGGCGGAAATGTATATGAAGACCATGCGTTTTTTGATTTCTGCGACAGAAACGGAATAATGGTGTGGCAGGATTTTGCTATGGCATGTGCATCCTATCCGGAAGACGATGTGTTCAAGAAGAAACTTGAAAAGGAAGCTACTGCAGTCATTCGTAAGCTTCGCAACCATCCGTCGATTATTCTGTGGTCAGGTGATAACGAGGTAGACAGTTGTACACAGGGATATAATCCTGACGACAATACATTAACACGTGAAGTGTTGTCCAAATGCGTTGGACTCAACGATATAGACAGACCGTATCTTCCGAGTTCACCATATATAACCGGCAAAATGTACAACAAAGGAGAAAGGGCACAAGTTTTAGGTTCACGCCTTGTTGAGGACCATCTCTGGGGACCGCGAGATTATTTTAAAAGTGATTTTTACAAAAACAACAAGGCTCATTTTGTGAGCGAAACGGGTTATCACGGCTGTCCGAGCCTTGATTCCATAAAAAGGTTTATTACGCCCGAGTGCGTGTGGCCTTATTACAACAACTCTGAATGGATACTTCATTCCAGCGACCAAAACGGAAATGATGCAAGAGTAATGCTGATGGAAAAGCAGGTTCGCCAGCTTTTCGGGGAAGTACCGAAGGAAGCAGACGAATACATTCTCGCTTCACAAATTTCGCAGGCAGAAGCAAAAAAATATTTTATTGAGCGTATGAGAGTTGCACGTCCTGAAAAAACCGGAATCATCTGGTGGAACCTTCTTGACGGATGGCCTCAAATGTCTGATGCAGTTGTTGATTATTATTTTAACAAAAAGCTTGCATACAGTTACATAAAGCGTTCTCAGGCACCTTTTGCAGTTTGTGCCGATGAGCTTAATAACTGGAAGCTTGATTTGTATGCGTGCAATGATACACTTGAAACAAAACAAGGTAATTTGACCGTGAAAGATGCTTTAAGTGATGAAATTATTTGCCAATGTGAATTTTCTGCCAAGGAAAATGCAAGTACTTTAATTACCTCTATTCCTACATATTATTCTGAACAAAAAATACTTGTATTCCAGTGGGAAGTAAACGGGGAGTGCGGATTTAACCATTATCTCTGTGGTTATCCGCCGATTCCGTTAAAAATGTATAAGGAATTTTTAAAAAAATATAATGTGAAGTGATAAAATTATGTATATACTCGGTTTTGATATCGGGGGAACGAAATGCGCTGTAGTAACTGCTCTCTGGGACGGAAATCAAATAAAACTTTTAAAAAAAGAAAAATGTGCAACCGACCATAGCATATCCCCCCGTGAAATGATAAATAATCTGATTGAACTCTCTGACAGTATTTTGGAAAAAAGCCCTGATTTTATCGGTGTATCCTGCGGCGGACCTTTGGATTCTGAAAAAGGAATAATCTTAAATCCGCCCAATTTGCCAAAGTGGATAAATGTTAATATCGTAAGTCAAATTAACCAACATTACAAAGTTCCCGTACAACTTCAAAATGATGCAAATGCTTGTGCTGTGGCTGAATGGATGTTCGGCAACGGAAAAGGATACAAAAACGTCATTTTTCTCACATTCGGGACAGGACTTGGGGCAGGGTTGATTCTTGATGGAAAATTGTACAATGGAACAAATGGGAATGCAGGCGAAATAGGGCATATTCGTTTGGATTCATCAGGGCCTGTCGGCTTTGGTAAAGAGGGTTCGTTTGAGGGCTTTTGTAGCGGTGGCGGTATAGCACAATTGGGATATTTAAAGGCACTTGAAGCAATGGAAAAAGGCGTTTGTCCTTCTTATTTTAAGGATGGAATGAAGCTGCAAGACGTTACGGCTAAATCTATAGCCGAAGCGGCAATGTCAGGAGATAAAACCGCCCTTGATACATATAAAACTTCGGGCAAATATTTAGGAAAAGGCTTGTCAATAATTATTGATATTTTAAACCCCGATGCAATTATAATCGGCAGCATTTTTACACGAAACAAAAATCTTCTTTGGGACGCGACAAAAATGGAAATTGAAAAAGAAGCTTTACAACCTTCCGTAGACTGTTGTAAAATTTTGCCGTCTTTGCTTGGCGAAAACATTGGTGATTATGCGGCAGTTGCTACGGCACTTTTAGGAGTTGATATTGTATGATTAAAGAATTACTAAGCAGATATCCAAATCTAAACAGTTGCAGTGATGCAATTGTAAATGCAAAAAAAGAATTGATTAATTGTTATCAGTCAGGCGGAAAGCTTCTTCTTTGCGGAAACGGAGGAAGCTGCTCGGATTGTGAACACATTGCAGGTGAACTTATGAAGGGGTTTTTAAAGATGCGCCCCTTAACAGATGAAAAAAAGACTCAAATGAAAGCAGCCTGTCCTTTGGTTGAAGATGAAATGTTAAACCAACTTCAAAGAGGTTTGCCGGCCATCCCCCTTTCTTCCTTTACTGCACTAAATTCCGCCTTTTGTAATGATGTAAATGCAGAACTCGTCTATGCGCAAACGCTGATAGCATTAGCAAAAGAACAAGATGTTCTTTTTGCAATCAGTACATCGGGTAATTCCCAAAATGTCGTAAATGCTGCAAAGGTGGCTAAGGCACTGGGAATTATCGTTATATCTCTTACAGGCGGAGAGGGCGGCAAAATATGCGAACTATCTGATGTTTGTATTTGTGTTCCGGAAAAGGAAACTTACAAAATACAAGAACTTCACTTGCCCATATATCACTACCTTTGTGCCGAAATCGAGAAGTACTTTTTCGATTTGTAAATTGTTGTCCCATATTGACATCACTCGTGTCGGGTTCACCGATAATTCAGAATGGCAAGCATGTGGGAGCTGTGACACACTTTTTTGTAAATGATCCGACGAGAGGTTATGGGATATTTATTGAGAATATGTTAGATGAAGCGGGAACAATCAAATAAAACAAATGCTTACCCTCACTTGATTTGGGTAAGCATTTTTTAAACCTGTTGACATTGGTCATAACATAAACTACAATATTATTATCAAGGTCAACAAATCGGTGAATACACGGAGAATACAATATGAAACGAATTTTAATTATTGGAAATGCGGGTAGCGGTAAAACCACCTTTGGGATAAAACTTGCTCAAAAAACAGGAATACCCCTTGTGCATTTAGATAAAATTTACTGGTCGGGGAATTGGGAACATATTGAGAAAAACGAATTTGATAATATCCTGCAAAAAGAACTGGAAAAGCCGGAATGGATTATAGACGGCAATTTCAACAGAACTCTTCCTCACAGATTAAAATATTGCGATACTGTATTTTATTTTGATGTGCCAATCATAACCTGTATCTGGGGTGTAACAAAAAGGATTTTAAAAAGTTATGGAAAAACAAGAAGTGATATGGGTGGCAATTGTCCCGAATATTTTGATAAACAGAAATTAACTCTTTACCGGAATATTATTCAATTCAAAAAACAACATGGCGAAAAATACAAGCATATGCTAAGTTCTGCCAAGGGAATTAAAGTTATAAGATTTAAAAGCAGACATCGGGCTAAACTTTTCTTGAAATCTATTTAAGAAAGCACTGTTTTTGTCAATGCCCCAACGAGAGGATATGGGATATTTATCGAGAATATGTTAGCTGAAGCAGAGAAAATTTCATATTAAAGATTGCCGACATTACCGACATGGATTACCGACATTACAGTCAAAAAAAACAAAATGCTCACCCATATTAGTTTATAGGTGAGCATTTACTTTGCAGTGCAAAAAGATGAGACAATTTCAGATTTTTATTTATATAATTCTTTATATTTTAGCGGAGTTGTTCCAAAGGATTTTTTGAACCGCTTTATAAACACGGAAGAATCGCAGAAACCGGACATTGAAGCAGCATCTGTTACACTGTACTGATTTCTCAGCAATTTTTCTGCAACAAAGAGTCTGTACTCTGTTAAATAGCCATATGGAGACCTGCCAAGATATTTTTTGAAAATTCTTGACAAATAAGATGTACTGCAATTTGATGCATCGGCAATATCAACGATTTGAATATTTTCCGAAAAGTTTTCCTGTATGAAGCCGACTGCATTCTGAAGTGTCGGAGGAATATTCTGATTCATATAACTTTTTTCTTTATTTTCATAAAGACATGTACAAATTTTCAAAAGTTCTATCAGACAGGAGAATAAAGAGACACTGTCCGGAGAGCCTTTTATGGTGTTTATAATTTTTTCTGCAATTGATAATATGACCGCTCTCTCTTTTGGTGCAGGGCTTAAAATGTTTGTCCTTGTGTCCGATTTGTCGTTGAACAACTCATCATAGGATTTAAAATCCGGAAAATACTCTGTGGGGATAAAAATTTCTATATATCTGTGTATGCCCTGGCGTAAAATTCTGCCGTGGTGAATTTCTGAAGGTCCAAAAAAAAGCAGATCACCTAAAAATGAATTATAAATGTCACTTCTATCGCTCAGTACCGCTGCAAGTCCGTTGGAAAGCATAATATTAAGTTTGTAAGAATCGTATATGACGGTATCGGTATCCATGATCGGGAAATCCACTTGCACATATCTGAATATGATTTCTCTGATTCCTTTAAATATCCTCACCTTATATTCTTCTATCATCTTCCCGCCTCCTTGTTCAGTTTTTGACGATTTTTTGTGTTAAAATCACCTTTTATTAGGATTATAAAGGGTGTATAGTAAGTATATCACAAAAAATGTTTTTTTCAAGAACTAATTTATAGGAGTGGATGAAAATATGAATTTTAACACACCAAAAACTGAAAGAATCACTTTTTTGAAAGATTATTATCTTAATAACTCTCCAATGGTTTTAAACAGAGACCTGATGCCATGGAAATGCCACAAATCACTCTATCTTTATGTGGAAGGATGGGTGAAAAACTCAGGTGCACCAACCGTGCGTTTAAGACGTTCAATGGCAGAAGCATATATGCTTGAAAATATGAAACCTGTTATATGTAATAAAGAACTGCTTGCAGGTCAACCTGATTTTTCACCCTTTGATAAAGATGAGCAGATACAATTTGAAGAATATCAAAAAATCTACAAAAGCGGTATGCCTCCTATCAAAGGCAGTGCAGACCACACCTCTCTTGATTACGAAAAACTTCTTGCAAAAGGCATAGAAGGCGTAATGGAAGAGATAAAACTGAAACTTGATGCCATAGATATTTACGACGGCAGACAAGCGGAATATTACGAGTTTTACAAATGTTGCCTTATTGAACTCGAAGGCGTTTTGAAACTTGCCGAAAATTACAGAAACCACGCACTCAGACTCGCAGATGAAGCAGAAGGCGAAGAAAAAAAGGAATATCTGTCCCTTGCCGATGTATTTAGCCGTGTTCCCGCAAAACCGGCGAGAACTTTTCGGGAAGCACTCCAAAGTGTTCATCTTTTCTTATATTCTCTTTTTGGCATTTATTCTGCAGGAAGACCTGACCAGTATCTGTACCCCTATTATGAAAAAGATATAAGAGAAGGTGTGATGACACAGCTAGAGGCACAGGAACTGATAGATTGTTTCTATTTGCAGTATATGAACAATATGTCCGCCTGGGCTACTTCATCTTTGATGATCGGAGGGCGCAACAAAAAAGGGGAAGCCGTGGAAAATCCTTTGACATGGCATTTTCTTACTGCCATAGAACATACTCGCATACCGGATCCGAATGTGGGACTTTGCGTTACAGACGAAACAAGCAAAGAACTTCTGAGATATGCCTGTGAACTTATAAAGTCAGGTTGTGGACAACCGCAAATCTGGAATAACGACGGCATTACAAAAAGTATGCTTGAAAGAGGTTATGATAAAGAGGCGGCAAACTGGTTTACACACTCCACCTGTGTTGAAATCAGTCCTATCGGTTGCTCCGGTGTGTCAATCACAAGTCCCTATATAAACATCCTGAATATTTTTCTTGAATCATTTAAAAGGTGCGATGACACAATGACATTTGACGAGATTTATTCTTCTTTTGAAAAAGAACTTGAAAGCAATTTGAAAGGCATACTTCTTCGGGAACATCTTTTCCAACTTGAAAGAAAAAGGAACACAACAGATCCCGTTCGTATATCAGCGTTTATAAATGATTGCATAGAGCGAGGTCTTTCAAATGACAGCGGCGGTGCACGCTACAATGATATTCAGCCTAATATGCTTGGTATGACCAACGTTATAGAAAGTCTTAACGTAATCAGAGAACTTGTTTTTAATCAGAAAAAACTCTCGGTTGGTGAATTTAACGAAATCCTCAACAAAAACTATGAAGGAAGCGAAGACATTCTTGCATACATAAAAAACAAAGTGTCTCATTTCGGAACAGATACAAAAGAAACCAATTCTCTTGCAAAGCGTGTTGCGGACACGGTTATAAGTATTCTTGGAAAATTCACCACCTTCCGCGGAGCAAATTTTGTTCCCGGTGCATTTTCCTACCGCAATCACGAGTATCACGGAAGTTATACTCCCGCATCACCGGACGGAAGACTTTCGGGAGATGTACTGGCAGACGGTTCCTGTCCTGTGCAAGGATATGACAATCAAGGGCCCACCCTTTCTTTAAACTCCACAAATTCATGGGAACCTTTGAGATTTTTAGGCGGAATTTCTGTCAATGTGAAGATTTCTCCAAGCGTTCCGACAGACCGTCTGATGGCTTTGATTGAAGGTTATATCAAACAAAATGGCATGCAACTCCAATTTAACGTTGTGGACACGGAAATTCTGAAAGATGCGCAAAAAAACCCCGATAAATATGCAGACCTGATTGTTCGCATAGGCGGTTACAGCGACTATTTCACAAAAATAACCAGAAAACTTCAGGATGATGTCATTTCACGTTCACAAAACTGATCAGACAGGAGTTACCAAAATGAACCCTATTCTTTTTAATATTCAGCATTTCTCCCTTCACGACGGCCCCGGAATAAGAACAGTTTTGTTTTTCAAAGGATGTCCTCTCAATTGCGTGTGGTGTCACAATCCCGAAGGAAAGTCAATTAAAAAAACTCTCTCTTTTTTGAAAGAGAGATGCGTTTTTTGCAGAAGATGTGAATCTGTTTGTCCTAAAGAAGTTCATAGTTTTCAATCAGGCGAACACAGGATTTTTCGCCAAAACTGTATTGGTTGCACAAAGTGTACAGATGCTTGCAACTATGGTGCACTCGAAATGCTTGGCAAAGAATATACGATAGACGAAATTTTGCACGATGCAAAAAAAGATAAGGCTTATTATGGCAACAGCGGCGGCATAACAATATCCGGCGGAGAACCCTTTATGCAATTTGAAGCACTGATAACCCTTTTGAAAGCGCTGAAAGAAAACGGTTATCATGTTTGCATTGAAACATCAGGCTATACTGATTCTGAAAGGATACGTGAAGCAGCAGAATTTACGGATTTGTTTTTGTATGACTATAAAGAAAGCAGTAACGAAAGACACAAGAAATATACCGGTGCAGGACAAGACAACATATTAAATAACCTGAATGTTTTGGACGATGTGAATGCAAAAGTCATCCTGCGCTGTCCAATCATTCCGTCTGTGAATGATTATCATAAGCATTTTGAAAAAATTGCCCGGATAGCAAACCGGCACACTTCCATACAAAGTTTAGAGTTTATGCCTTATCACCCATTGGGCATTTCAAAAGCAAATCATATCGGCGAAAAGTACTACTATGAAAACAATCAGTTTGCAGATGCTTCTCTTGTAGAACGTTTTTGCCGGATAACACAACAAAAAACCTCAAAAGCGGTAACTGTGTCAAAATAGAGTGTTTATGGGAAATATACCTGTTTGAAAAATTATAAATATCGCCAACAAGAAAAGCGAATTTGCTTCGCCGCACCGCCTACGGCGGACGTGCGAAGCAAATTCGCTTTTCTTAAACTATGTACATTTTACATTGCAAAAGATTTTAATTTATCTTAAGAGGTGAAAGTCTTCAATCTTCCTGCTCCGTTATTTCTCAATCAAATACTTTTTTACAATGATTTTATCTTATCTCTCCGGTTTTCCAAACACCGGCATATCGTTTTCATCCCAGTCTATTGGCTTTATCCATACACTTCTTCCCGTCCAGCCTGAGCCGGATTCAAGGTTTGCGTGATAGACAACATAGTCAACCTCTCTGCCATTTTCCGTCACCGTCGTGAAAGAGCAATGTCCGGGGCCGAATATATCTTCGGTTTTTTCAAAAAAGGCGTAGGGGTGCTTTGTCCAGTTTTTCATGTCTGAAATTCCCCCGCCGTTATAGGTCATAACACCGAGACAATATTCATCACGTTTTGAATCATTGGCACTGAACACCAGATGAAGTTTTCCGTTGTGAGTTATTATGGCAGGCCCTTCATTTACAAGGTTATCCTTTGTTTCAAATTCAAATTCAGGTTTCATAACGGATATAAAAGGTTTTTCAACTGATGTGGGAGATGTCATTTTTGCCATAAACATCTCTGTACATTTTGTCCAGATGAACCATCTTTCTCCTTCATGCTCCAAAACCGTACCGTCTATGCTCCACTCATCTTCAAGACCTTTCATTTTGCCAAGGCTTTCAAACTTTCCGAAGGGATCCTCGTCTTTTCTTTCAAGGACACACATTGTATGGAAATCGTCACCGTCAACAAGGGGCGATGCATATATATACCACGCACCGTCTATATGATGAAGTTCAGGAGCATACCACTCGGTATATCCCATATCATCAGGAATCGAGTGAACTTTCACCCTCTCGGCATCTTCAAGTTCCCAGAGTTTTTTTGCCCTTGCAAGATATACACCGTCATTTATATAATAACAGTGATAATAATAGTCCTTATATCTTGTAACGTGGGGGTCTCCAGTATGATTATCCCTTTGACATTTTATTATGGGATTTTGATATTTTTTCATTTGAAGTCTCCTTTTACAAATATGGGATGAAATTTTGCAATTGTGCCTTTTCATCTCTTTGCTCTCAACAGATTTTGAGGGATAAGCAGTTGCGTCAGCATCCGAACCCGTTTTGGGTGTGTGTTTTTACGCCACTGCTTTGTTAAAATACTCGCAAATGCGTCAGCATTTACTGTGTTTT
>SVJK01000069.1 GCA_015069015.1 Oscillospiraceae bacterium | reverse complement strand
AAACCTTGGGGTCTCTTTCCAAATCAGGGTTAGACATATAGTGTGGGCAGATATGGTTAACCGCATATGATTTGAGTTCTTCAATACTGTCAGGAATGTAGTCCTTCATGTCAGCAGGAATACAAGCCTTCATTTCTTCTGGAATAAAGCTCATTTTTTATACCTCCATTTATAAATATTTTTTTGTCTTAAGTTAATCGGATTCCCTCTGAGTAAACACTGATTAAATAAGGAATTGTAGGGTGCAGCCTTTTGGATGCACCGAAAATACCGCATTGTAGGGATCGCCGGAAACCGCCTGCATATTTATTTAATTTGCTATTATATATTCTGTTATAACATCACTTTTGTAATCACTAAAATTCAAAAAAAACACACCACCTTGATATTAATGATAACACATCAAAGTCAATTAGTCGTACACTATTTTTGGATTGAAGAAAAAAATTGTTACAGGCGTAAACACACAATTATTCAATCGCAAAAAAACAGACACAAGAAAAAACTGTCATGTTTTCGGCTTTTGGTACGGAGTTATATTTGAGAGCAGAAAAGTTTCAGATGATTTTTTGCTCACCTTTTTTCCAGATATTGACAAATCAACATCTCTGTGATACACTTTAGATGTTGACATATCAACATTTAAAGAATTTTCGGAGCAGAAAGAAAAATGAGCACAAAAAAAAGACAGTTTCCTGTCGAAAACTGTCTTTTTTATGGAGCTGTTGAGCAGACTTGAACTGCCGACCTCTTCCTTACCAAGGAAGTGCTCTACCTGCTGAGCTACAACAGCACATCTCACAAGTGTGTATTATATCAAAATTAAACTTTGTTGTCAATACTTTTGTGACAAAAAAATTATCCCATAGATAGTATATGTTAAAGTATATCGGGATGCAGAATTGACTTTGTTAAAATATGATAAAATAAATATATAAATAAACCGGAGGTACAAAATGACCACACCAAAACTTTATGACGTAAAGAAATTTTCCACAATCAAGGAAATGCTCAAAATGGGAGCAGATGAAACAGGAGACAACCTTGCTTTCAAATATCTTAAAGGCAAAGAGGTAATATCGGTAACCTATAAAGAGTTCTGGAACGACACACTCTATCTTGGCACAGCCTTAGAAACAATCGGTATGTCAAAAGCCCACGTGGGATGCATCGGCCCAAATTCTTATCCGTGGCTTTGTTCATATCTCACAATGCTTAAAAGTGAGGGTGTATTTGTTCCTGTTGACAAAGAACTTCCTGCTCAGGATATCATAAATGTGGTAAACCATAGTGATATGCAGGCAATCTTCTATGATAAATCCTATGAGAAAATATTTAAAGAAAACAGAGAACAGATGCCCAATGTCAAATATTTCATAGGATTTGCAAGAGAAGAAGATGAGGGTGAGTTTCTTTCATTTAAAAAGTTTATGGAAAAAGGAAAAGAGTCATATCTTTCAGGCAATGAAAACTATGCAAATGAAACCTGTGATCCCGAAGCATTGAAACTTCTCATATACACATCAGGTACAACCGGACTTTCAAAAGGCGTTGAACTCACAGAACATAACCTTGTCTACAGTGTCTACTGCGGGCTTCAGGTTTCAAGGGTATACACAACATCCCTTTCTGTTCTTCCTTATCACCACACCTATGAAGCCGTTTCAGGAATTTTAGTGTCACTTCATAACCGTTGTTGTATATGCATAAATTCAAATCTCAAAGCAGTTGTAAACAATCTTAAACTTTTCAAACCCGATTTCATATATGTTGTTCCTGCTTTTGCAGAACTTTTCTATAAGAAAATATGGGCAACTGTTAAAGACGGAGGGAAGGAAACAGGTCTTAAAATTCTTATAAAGGTAAGTAATGCTCTTCGCAAAATAGGAATAGATCTTCGCCGCAAACTCTTTGGTGCAATTCATGAGAGTTTCGGGGGAAATCTTGTTAAAATTGTGTGCGGAGGCGCACCTTTGAGAGCAGAACTGGGTGACTTTTTCGACTCAATCGGCATAAGCCTCATAAACGGCTACGGAATAACTGAATGTTCCCCCTTAGTTAGTGCCAACAGAGAAGAGTGTAATGACTGTACCACAGTTGGATTTGTGCTTCCCTGCCTTGATGTTAAAATAGACGATCCTGATGAAAATGGTGACGGTGAAATCTGGGTAAAAGGCGATGTGGTTATGAAAGGTTACTACAAAATGCCAAAAGAAACGGAAGAGGCCTTTGAAGACGGATGGTTCAAAACAGGTGACTATGGCAGATTCAATAAAAAAGGTCTTCTTATGATAACAGGAAGAAAGAAAAATCTCATTGTCCTTTCAAACGGAAAAAATATCTTCCCCGAAGAAATCGAAGGATATATTCAGGCAATTGAATATGTAAAAGAAGTTGTGGTATATGCCGCATCTGATGATAAAGGCGACGACAAACAACTTCGTGCAGAAGTTTTCCTTGATAATGATGCAATCGAAAAACTCGGCATTGAAAATGTTTTAGAAACCTTGAGACAGGATATTACCGAAGCAACAAAAGACCTTCCCACCTACAAAAAAATTGCTGACATAAAAATCAGGGAAGAAGAGTTTGAAAAGACCACAACAAATAAAATCAAGAGAAATAAGATAAAAAAAGACTGAAACATATTGATTTTATTAAGGTGTCATAAATGAATTGAAAGGCTCGGGATATGCACTTTGCGGTGCAATCTTTTTCAACAGCCTGAAACAAATAATTGTTGACTTATATTCCTATATATTGTATAATCAAACCAGATAGAGGTGCGGGTTTTATGAGTAGCACAAAAACTACAGTACGGAAATACCAGATGTGCAAAAGGAAAAACCGCCGAAAGGAAAATGTTGTTTTCCGACACATTTTTCTTGGTATGCAGGAAAATATTCTGCATACTGTCACCAATGGTGGAGAGCTATCCTGTTGATATACAAAATCAGTGCGGTAGCTTATGTTGCCGCACTTTTTTATCTATTATTATAAGTTACGGAGGAAAAGAAATGAAAACAACAAAAAGACTTTGTTCTCTTCTTGCTTGTGTGCTCGTTTTTATGCTCAGTATAGTTCCTGCGGTATTTGCAGAGCCTGAAGCGGATTCGGCAGCAGATTCTGCCGCGGATACGGTAATTGCAACGGAAGTTGAACAGCCCGCTTCTGAAGAAGAAGCTCCCGAGGAAAAAGATAATGGTGTAGAAGCGGTAAATCAGGCAGCTGCAGAAATTGCTGCAACACTTGTTGAAGACGAGGGATTTGACCCTGAAACACAGTTAATCGGAGAGGTTAGCGTTGTAAGTAAAACTGATGACTATCTTGATAATTATGCAGATAATGTCAGAGAAGATAAGGAATTCGACGAAAACCTTAAATCAGCTCTCAAATCAAAAAGAGAAGAAGTGCCGCCATATGCAACGTGGCTTTCCATTTTACCACCGCTTATTGCAATTCTTCTTGCACTCATTACCAAAGAGGTATATTCATCACTCTTTATCGGAATTTTGTCCGGTGCACTTCTTTATGCAAATTTCTCATTTGCCGGAACGATTGAACACCTTTTCGTAGACGGATTCATTGCATCTGTTGCAGATTCCTACAATATGGGTATCATAATCTTCCTCATTGCTCTTGGTGCAATAGTAATGCTTATGAACAAATCCGGTGGTAGTGCAGCTTTTGGAAAGTGGGCAGCAACTCACATTAAGTCAAAGGTTGGCGCTCAGCTTGCAACAATTGTTTTGGGAGTTTTAATTTTTGTTGATGACTATTTTAACTGCCTTACAGTAGGTTCGGTAATGCGTCCTGTAACAGATAAATTCAAAGTTTCAAGAGCAAAACTTGCCTACATAATAGACTCAACAGCAGCACCTATATGTATTATTGCACCCATTTCATCATGGGCTGCGGCAGTTACAGGTTTTGTCCCTGAAGGTCAGAACGGATTTTCTCTTTTCATACAGGCAATCCCCTATAACTTCTATGCAATTCTTACGATTGTTATGATGGTTTTCATCTGTGCGATTAAGCTTGATTTCGGTCCTATGAAAAAACATGAGTTAAATGCCTTGAAAGGTGATCTCTTCTCATCAGATGATGCAGAGCTTTTCAAACGCGTTGAAGAAATAGGAGACAATAAAAACGGAAGTGTGTGGGATCTTATAGCCCCCGTCCTTGTTCTCGTTGGTGCTTGTGTTCTCGGACTTATTCATTCAGGCGGATATTTTACTCCCGGAAAAGAAGGTTTTGGTAAATTCATGGTCGCTTTTTCCAAAGCGGATGCATCTGTAGGGCTTGTATATGGCTCATTTGCAGGTCTTATCTTCTCTGTTATCTACTTTATGATAAGAAGAGTTATAAAGTTCAAAGATTGTATGAGTCTCATCCCCGAGGGCTTCAAAGCAATGGTTCCTGCAATTATGATTCTTGCTTGTGCATGGACTCTCAAAACCATGACAGACAGTCTTGGCGCAAAGATTTTCATTGCAGAATTTGTAAGACTTTATGCAGGCTCATTCATCAACTTACTTCCTGCAATTGTATTCCTTATAGCTGTCGGTCTTTCATTCTCAACAGGAACATCCTGGGGAACATTTGGTATCCTCATTCCTATTGTTCTTGCAATCTTTGGTTCAAATGCTCTTGACAACGAGCTTTGCATAATTGCCGTGTCTGCTTGTATGGCAGGTGCAGTTTGCGGAGACCACTGCTCACCCATTTCCGATACAACAATTATGGCATCGGCAGGTTCGCAGTCAAATCACATTAACCATGTTTCAACTCAGCTTCCTTACGCACTCTTGGTAGCTTTAGTTTCTTTTGTGGTATATCTTATTGCAGGATTTGTTCAGAACTGGAAGATTGTTCTTCCCATAGGTATAGTTCTTATGATTGCGGTTCTTCTTGTAGTCAAAGCAACCACAAAAAAGAAAGCATAATCTGAATTTACATTAAATATAAATAGCAAAATATGCGGTGTGATAATCACGCCGCATATTTTTTGTGTTTTCCGTTTCAAAAAATAAGATTATATACACAAACTGAAATTGTAATCCCAAGTCCCCACAACACGAATTTTAGCATTCTGCTCTTTTTATAGCAGGTGCCGATTATCTCATTTTTCCTTATGGTGATATACTGAGAGATAACTGTCTCTGCCTGATGAACAATGTCTTCATAACAGTTCTTCTTTGACCTTAACGCATTTTTAATCATTCGAAGCATCCCTTGCTTTTTTTCCGGCATATCAAATCTCCTTTGGGTAGTGCACTAAATATAATCGATAATACAGTTATTATACTCCCATAATAAGGAATTTATACCTTTAAAATACAAGCCGTAATAACCGTCATGTCATCTCCTGTGCTGCCGGCAAGAGCAGCGGCCTTATCCAGTATTCTCCTTGAAATTATTTGAGGATTTGTTCCCGGAGAGATTTTTTCAAGCTCTTTTTCAATCCAACCTTCAGTTTCAGGTTTTTTTAGTGAAATATCTGCCACACCGTCGGACATAAGAAGTAAGATGGTGTCTGACTCAAAAGAAAGCATATGCCTTTCAGGTTCTGTATCTGCAAGGATTCCTGCAGGAAGACTTTTTGCTTTCACACAGATAATTTTTCCGTCAGACTTTATATAACTTGTTGCCGCACCGAGTTTTGTAAATGAAAGTGATGAGAGAGATAAATCTATCGTACAGAGGTCCAAAGTAGAAAAAGATTCCTTTTCACCTTTTAAAATAAGGCTTGAATTTATAAGCTGAGTGCAAAGTTCACATTCAAATCCGCAACTCAGAAACTTTTCCATAAGAGCCACGGTTTCGCGGCTTTGACCGGCTGCCTCTTCTCCGCTGCCCATTCCGTCAGATAAAATCATTACCATTTTATCTCTTTGAATATAAACGACATTAAAACTGTCTCCGCACACTTTCTCGCCTCTCTTTGGCATTGTGGCATATCCGAAAGAAGCGCTGTAACTTCGTTGTGGGTAAAACACGAACACAACATTGTTTTTTTCGCGTCTGGTTCCTGCGAATTCCGCATTCCGGCCAAGGGCTTTTTTGACGAGATTCAATGATACGTTCCTGGTATCAACAGTAACAATCTTTTCATCAAAATATATTTCAATGTCATATTCTCCGTCTTTTTTTTCCTCAGCATATATCATATAAGGCGTTATTCCTGCTTCATCAAAAACAGACCAGAGTTTTTCTTCGGTTTTTTCGTCCCTTTTTGTACACATTTCTTCTGAGTGTTTTTTTAATGATACGGAAATTCCCTTAAGCTGACTTGCAATCAGATTTTTACATTCGTTAAGCTTTTGTGACCACATTATGTCAGATTTCATTTTCTCATAGTGATTCTTAAGAATTTTGACAAAGCTGTCTCGTCTGTGACAAACCGAAGCCAGGGGCTGGGGGAGAGAAGCTACGGATATAGCTCCCGGATTTTGTATTTTCTCAAGAGTCTTTGTTGCACTTCCGTTTTTTGAAAAACATTTTTCTTTTTTGGGACAGGCAACGCAAACTTTGTCTTTCAACTCTTTTATCGGAAACATAATATTTCCGCGTCTTTTTTCGCTTTTTTGGTATAGATTTTTGTAGATTTCGGATAGATGTTCAAAAGAATCCGCCATATAATTTAGCTTTTTTAAGGTAGAAGCACACAGGGATGACGAATTGTTTTCATGCATTTTCCCCCGGCTTTTTTGAGAAATGATGCTGATGTATTCAACAACTTTATTAGGTAAAAGTAAGAAAATGACAGTTGCAACAAAACTGTCATATAGATTCAAAACAATTGTGTGTGTTTCTGTCAGAAAAAGGGAATAGGTCGTGTTTGAAATTACAAATCCGAGAACAATTCCTGCTTTTCCGTAACTTTTGAGACGATACGACAGGAGAGTGCCGAAGGCGTATGTGCTCATAACTGCACTCTGACCGGGATCCTGAGTTGCCCCGATCACACCGAGAAGTATTGAAAGGTATAAAGCGCCTGACTCGCCATTTGAATAGCACATAGAGAATATTACAACCATTGCCGCAACAGAAGATATTCTGAATCCCCACACTTCACCTATGGCGCTTAGTGAAAAAATAATGAGAGCAACAGACGTATATGCATAAATGGCTTCCGATGCTGATATGAAGCTTCTTCTACGCATATTTAAAAGAACCTTACCACCATATGCAAAAGCATATACAACTATTCCCGCAATCACAGATTCCAATACAGACGCCATAATATCATATGCAATTACACCACCTGCAACATTTTTCAGCATAGAAAAAACAAAATATACTGACGCTGTAGCAATTGACCTGTATTTAGGCGATTCTTCAAGCTTGTCCCACAGAGCAAAGAGGCAGGTCATTACTGTCAGAGAGACGGGATATATAATTCCTCCTGCACTCAAAATGCTTCCGATAAAAGAAAAAATATATAATGTAACCCAGTTATTTTTAGAAAAAACCGCTCCAAAAAAACCTATGCCCAAAGGGTGCATAGAAGAAAATATTGTTGCATAATGCAGAAAAAAACATAAAATCAGATTTATTATTTTTTCTATAGTCATGTCAATTACGATTTTACCTTTTGTACTTTCACTTTCTGCTATTCGGATTTTGCCGCCGGTACTTTTAGTATTATCCATAATTTCTCCTCCTTATAAAAAAGATTATAATGCCTACGTGGGGTAGAATTTTGTTGCATTATGAGATTTAAGAAGGAAATATTATGACATTTTCCGATTGTAATACTCACGGTTTTGCAAATTGGTTATATAACAGAAGAATTATATTATGGGAAATATAAAACTATTATTTATTTTGTCGATAGAAAAATGCGAATTGGACATTCACAAAATAAAAAGCATCCTCATATAATAGAAACAGCAATTATTTTCGGGGGTGCTTTTTTGTTCTCGGCAATGTCTTTTTTATTGTCACTGATATCAGGCGGAATTTTTATGGTGTCCTATGTCACGGGATCTTCTACATTTTTAAAGCCGTTAAAACCAAAAGAAGAGGCTCAGTATATCGAAAAAATGCAGCAAGGTGATAAAAATGCGAAAAATATACTGATTGAACACAATCTTCGCCTTGTGGCACACATTGCTAAAAAATATACCTTGAAAGGCTATGACAGTGAAGATATAATATCAATAGGGACAATCGGACTTATAAAAGCCATATCTTCTTTTAATCCCGGAAAAGGTACAAATCTTTCAACATATGCTTCAAGATGCATAGAAAACGAAATAAGGATGACAGTCAGAAGCGGTAAAAAGAATATGGGAGAGGTGCTTTTGCAGGATCCCATAGGAAAAGATAAAGACGGAAAAAATGTTACACTTATTGACAAACTTTCAAATGATGATGAAAGCATATTCGACAGTGTAAATCTTAAACTGAGAATCAGGGAACTGTACAGGGAAATGAAAAGAGTTCTTGAAGAGAGAGAAAAGAAAGTTTTAGAACTTCGCTACGGACTTTGCGGTGCTGATGTTTTAACTCAGAAAGAAATATCCGACATGATGGGAATTTCAAGGTCATATGTTTCCCGTATAGAGAAAAAAGCCATAAAGAAACTTTTCAAAAGTATGAGTAGTGAGGAAGAGTAAATTGTAGTTTATCGGGGACGTAAAAAAAGTCCAGACCGCAAAAAGGCAATAATATAAATTTTAAAAAAGTGATAATATACTTTATAATTTGAAGTGATTTCAAATAGGATGAAAAATATCTTTTCAAGATATTTTTCTCGGGATTTTTGCCTTTTTGCTCTTGCCAAACCTCACCCTCGACGTACCTTTGTACGCCTTCGGGCTGCCGCGGTAATCGGGAAATTTTCCCGATTACCGTTCGGTTTGACAATTCTGAATCATTTTTTCCTGTCCCCGAGTGAGAGTAAAAATTGCTCGCAATTTTTACTCTCACCATTCTCGGCTCGTTATTAAACAGAGCGATAAATTGGAGTTTATCGGGGACGTAAAAAAAGTCCAGACCGCAAAAAGGCAATAATATTAATTTTAAAAAAGTGATAATATACTTCACAATTTGAAATAGTTTCAAATAGAATGAGGCTAATGCAAAAGCCTTCCCCTTTTGAGGGGAAGGGGGACCGCGAAAGCGGTGGATGAGGTGTAAGTGATGCCCCAAGAACACGCAGTGTGATTGGTTGGCAGAACTTTTTGCATAAATTATAAACTTCCAAAATATATATGCTCGTTACAAGCAAGACACCTCACCACCGCCTAACGGCGGAGTCTCTCCTCCAAGAAGAAGCCTTTCGCTACGGTGTTTTGTTCATCACCATTAGAGCGACAAACTCCAATTTTTGTTGCCTCATCTGTTGAAAATAAACTGAAACTGTGCTATAATGAATTCAACGAAAAGATGGAGGACAACAGTTGTGTATAAAACGAAATTATGTTTGGGAACAAGCGAACAATTCGCAATAACCATAGAGGAACAAATAAAACTATTTAAGGAATCAGGTTTTGAAGGGTTCTTTACTATGTGGGATAAGCATTTAAAAAAGTATAGGAAACTTG
>SVJK01000068.1 GCA_015069015.1 Oscillospiraceae bacterium | reverse complement strand
GAGAATACTGACGTATTTTTTAGAGATTTCACGCGGGATATAGCGAAATTGTCATTTTCAAACCATGCGGTGTTCGACTCCCGTGTGCTTACGTTGCTTAAAGAATTTTCCTCCTGCATTTACAATACTACAACATATTGTATCACAAAATTACAAATATATCAATATGTAATTTAAAAATGATTGTCTCCTTCTTTACAATCAGATTCTTTTTGTTTTCATTTTTCTTGTATTACATAATCTCTTTGAAAATCATCTTAAGTTCTTCTGGACTTAGTACAATGTCTGCACCGGACACCGAATCTTCAATCTGAGAAACCCTGCTTCCGCCTATCACAGGGAAGGTGTCCGGACAATTTATTGAACACATTGCACCGCATACGATTGCACCGACTGAACAGTTATACTTTTCAGAAAGTGATTTCATGACTTCAAGTTTTTCAAGGTTTTCTTCGCAAAGATAGCGTTTTTTTGCCTTTTCAGAAAGGGCGTCAATCCCTTTTTCTGCCACCTTTGAAAAGAATCCCTTTGCCTGAGAAGAATATGCCACAACGGGCATTTCAGATTCTTTGTAAAACTCAAATTCTTCTTTATTCATACCCACAAGTCCGCCTCTTTCGCCAAGGCAAAAGGCAGGATTAAAACGTATCTGGCTTGCCGAAAAACCCATAAGGGAATGTTTCTTTGCATAATCATTAACCGCTTTTATTCTGTCTGAGCGCCAATTTGATGCACCGAATTTTCTGATTTTACCTTCTTTTACAAAGCTATTCATTAGCTGGGCAACCTCCGAAGGCTCAATCACTCTGTCATCACGGTGAAGCCAGTAAAATTCTATTGAATCTGTACCAAGTGCTTTAAGGCTGTTTTCAAGATCTGAAACAATGTCTTTTGGTGTGACTCTTGAAATCTCGCCTGCATCAGGTTCATAATAACCGCCTTTTGTAAAAACATGCATTTCTGATGCCTTTCGCTCTTTTAGCCACTTCCCGACAATTTCCTCAGACTTGCCGTTTGCATAAAGGCGAGCTGTATCTATGTGTGTTCCACCCATTTCACGGAATTTGTCCATTATAGAAAATGCATCCTCCTGCGTAATTCCATCCCCAAAATATGCTGTCCCCAAAAACATCTTGGATGCTTTTTCACCAAAAGAATCTGAATATCTCACTTTTACTCCTCACTTTCTTTTTGTTGTCTTTATATGTAAATATTTAAATCAATAAATTAATGTTTTGAATTTTATAGATTTAATCAATATAAAATTGTAAGATTGCGGACTTTCAGAAAATCTCTAACGATGTTTACACTTTAACAATAGTAATCAGGCTGTATATACATTACTGTTTTTTGAATTCTTATTTTTCTTTGTAACGGTAATATGTTCTTTCTTCAACATCTATATCTATATCATCCTCATAGTATATATCAGGTTCATAACTGCTCCACGAAGACCATGAGGACCACGGACCCCATTCGTAATAAATGTATTCCGTTTCCAGTTTTCTGTATGAATACTCGGTGTGTTCACCACCCTCGGTATTTATCACATACCAGCGATAGCACCCGCTTGGACACCGTTTTTCTTTTCCGTTACTGTTATAGAGAATTGTATCATTGCTGTCAGGTTCCGTTGTTTCCAATTTATAGTCATACCAACCAAGCTCATGAAATTTCGCCTCGTCACACCATTTCCAGTCAGACGTGCGGTAATTCTTGCTTTTGTCCCCAATATCACCGGTGCAATAATGTCCGTAATAATACCTTTTAGGTTCAGAAGATACCCTTCTGGTTCTGACCTCTATTGTATCGGATGGTGCGACATATCCCTTTTGCCAATCGCTCCACTCACCGGCTTTTGTGACAGCTTTTACATAGTTTACAGAAAAAATCTGTGTGTCCAAAGAAAAATACTCTTTTTCTCTTTCCCTGAATCGGTACTCCTTATCGATTTCAATATGGTAGAGATTTTTGTTTACATCAGACGGTAATTCCTCACTCCAGTCTGACCACCTGCTTGTCCGCTCATCAATAAATACGCATTTATTACCCCTGCTCCAGTCATAGTCACAGCGCAATCCAACATCGACTCCCTCTATTGGAACCAAAAAATCACCATCTGTCTCTATGGGCGCTGCATCCAGCGAAATCCTGAAATCATTTACACTTATTCTATTATCCCCTGCACAAACAGATATTTCCCTTTCACCCTTAACTGCATAAAGATTATGGGATCTGCTGTCGTAGGAAACCCTGTATCCAAGGCTTTTTGCCACCTCTGCAAACGGAACCATAACACTGTCTCCGTATAAAACAGGATTGGTTTCAAACACAATACTGTCACCGTTGATAACTGCACTGATATGTTCTTCTTTTTCCACAAAAATATTGTCAGGTACACTATCTGTGAAATCCCAGACTTTTATATTATAAGCTTTTTGCGCAACCATATTTCCCGATGAGTCAAATGCCATTGCTTTTAATTCAACAACTTTTGATGAATAAGCGGAAAAATCTATATTCACAGAATATGGAATCCCGTAAGAAACACCCACATCATTGTTCCCGATGCGATACACAACATAGCTTATATTGTCAAATGGTGTTGAAAAATACGAACAGATTTCCGTGTTCTCGGGGTACACATTTACATTGTTGCCCAATTCGTAATATTGATATAAATCCTTGCCGTTATCAGGGTCAGACAAATAAAGCTGATTGTCAATTGCTTTTTTATAGGTATTAAGATATTCACTATTTTTGGACAGCTTAAATTTTAGCGTATTGTTGTCGCTGTCAAAATAATATATCGCTTTAACATTCGGATACTTAATGGGAACGTAGGTGTAAAAATCGTACAACTGTTTAACTGCAAAATCCGTTATATCCGCACCTGTCATATAATTTTCATATGTAACACCACATTCAGAAATTATAATAGGTTTCTTATAGCCATAGAGACTGTATATGGTATCAAGTTGATTACTCCAGCGGGCTCTGTCAACATTTTTATCCAGTGGGTCTGTTTCGGGTTGCTCTACCATATAGGATGATATGCCCACATAATCAACATATTCATCCCCCGGATAGTAAGCTTCATAATTATCCTCCGGATAAAAGTTGGGTGACCACACCATTACAGCGGCGGGAGCATATTTGTGAAATATATCTGCCACATATTGAAACTTGGTTTTGTAGGTTTGAGGATCAACATACCAGTTCACGGATTCGTCGTTCATTTCGCACGCAAATCTCACAAAAACCCTCACACCGCTTTTACTGATTTCTTTTGCAAAATTGATATACCTCTCATCATTTTGTCTGATATTATTGATATTCGTGGGTTCAAGAGCAATCTGCATTATTTTGTCTTTTTGTTTGGCAACTGTAAAATGACTCTTATAATGTGTAAAACTGACTCCATCATTCATATACAACAAATATGAAGACATTTCCCTGCCTACCAGTTTCGGGAACTCATTCATATAGAATTTATTCATGGAAGACGGATTATTTACCATCTCGTCACATTCAGCATAAACACCGTTATACAGCCCATTGTCAGGCTCATAAAGTTCTCCGAAATCACGACGCATTTTATAATTGTCACGGTATGTTTTTGCATAAATCTGAACTGTCGGTTGTACTGTTTTACTCTTTCTCAGTGCCGCTGTCTTTTCCTGTTCTCTTCCTGATAATGCCCAGTTTTCTGCTTCACGGCCAAAGCATGCTGCAGCCTCGGAATACATACCCGACTCGGTATAACACTGTCCAAGTCTATCGTAAAATATTGCCCTGTTAACATAGTCGCTTGACCAAATAAATCCCGGTGCAATCCTCTTAAGAACGTCAACTGCCTGAAGATAATTTCCGCTGTTTTGCAAGCTTATTGCCCTGTTCCATTCACTCCATATATTTGATGATTTATAGTAGGAGTTTTCAATTCCCGAAATAAATGAATCGTCATTTTCACAAGTTATAAAAACATTTCCGTTCCATTCGATTTTCGCATCAAGTGCCTCTATAACTGACCTTATGGGTAAATAAACACGCCCATTATTTATGGTTGTTGCAACATCATTTTCTATTCTGGTATTGTTTCTATATATATTCTTTTCTCCCAATGTGCAATATACCGTCACTTCATTCTTACGGATGCAGGCAGTTTTATACACATCATCCCACCAAACTTCTGCACCGCAGGCTTCTGTGACAGCACGCAGAGGTAGCATTGTTCTGCCGTTTTCAACATAGGGATATCCTGTCTCATAATTGAAGCCAACTTTTGTTCCGTTAACATATACATCCAAAGCATAAGCATTTACACCGAACACGCATATAACACATACAAGGAATATAATTGATTTAATCTTTTTCAGCATATATATCACCTTTCACACAATTGTGATGTTTTTAGTTTTAGTAATGGTCTATCTGACAAATATGAAATAGTATAAAACAGTGTAGCCTAATACAAATTCTGATGGTTATATTATATCACACATAAATAACAAATACAATCAAAAACATTTACTGTCACATTATAATATTATAATACAATAAAAATACAGAGGTCACCAAAAAGGAACTGTGACCTCTGTACCTATTATAAAATCATTAATGATTGTTTACTTATTATTTCTTTCGTATATGTTTTTATACATCAGAATGAAAGAATGCTTAAGATTTCTTCATCAGACAGTGTGTCTGAGCATATTCCCACATAAACGTCATTTACAAAGGTTGAAACTCCTGCCTGAGGCGGTGATTTTTTGGAAATATAAACATTTACGGAATACTTTCCATCGGGGGAACTTCCGGATATATTCAAAACATCATATATAATTTCTCCACCCTGCTTTTTTATAACAGCAGAAGATGGAGCAAAAAGTTCTATGTTATAGGGCAGAGAAATTTTTGAAAGCACATTAAATCCCACATATTCCCAGTAGTTTTCAATACTTATAATCTCATCTGTAACACTTGAAGCGACCGAGCCTCCTCCACCGCCACCGGAAGATATCATTTTTTCCTCATTTACAGATTCGGATTTGTCACAGATAACGGCGGATTCACCGCTGTCCTCTTCGTTTGCCATCTTGGGCGAAGGCAGATAAGAATCATCTGTTTCACTGAACAAATCGTAACTTTCAGGTTCATCATTTCCCGGGGAATTCATGGGAGGGGATGCCACATACTCTTCATAGGACATAGAATTTTGGACTTTTCCCTCATCATAGGTTGCAGCTTCATTTCCGAAAACTCTTGTTTTATCCGATAAAAAGGTGTCTTTGTTTTGTTTTTCATCAGATAAAGCTCCTGTTTTCTCATAGGAGTCCGTCTTCTCCGCCTTGTTTTTGTCATTTACATCATACGCAATAATTTTGTCAGATGCTTTGAAATCAGGTTTGGAAATTCCAAAATACAGATTTCCCAAAAAGCCAAGTGTCAAGACCAAAGCAAGCCCTGCGGCAAAAGAAAGTACATAGGTTTTTTTAAAATTCCATATCCCATGTTTTTTTTGTGATGACTTTTCAATTATGGAGGCAAGAAGTTCTTTGTTTGTGTCGATTTCATCTGTCATTTTTTTGTAGACTTCTTTAAAATTCATAATCATATCTCCCTCCCAAGAGTTCCTTCAGTTGGTTTCTGCCTCTGAAAAGATGAGATTTTACTGTGGACTCTTTTTGATTTAAAAGTTTTGCAATATCCGATACTGACATATCTTCATAATAAAAAAGATGAATGACGGTGGCATATTTTTTAGGAAGTTTCTTGACTTGCTCATACAAATCACTATACTCCGGTGATGAAAATTCCAGTTCCTGAGAGAGAGGTACGGTTTTTTTAAACCACGAACCGGTAAACACACTTTTTGTACAGTTTATGCACACTCTTATAAGCCATGCCTTTATGTGTTCTTCCGACTGAAAAACTTTATCGGTTTTTATGTATCTTAAAAACACATCCTGGCACACATCTTCGGCAATTTCCCTGTCTTTTGCCCTTGCAAGAGCAAGACGGTATATCATGTCAAAATACTTTTGAATTATGACTTCTTTGGACATTGAAAATTCTTCGGCTTTTTCCATCAGTAAATTCCCCTCCTCTCACATATAATACTTTTTTGTCCCCTGAAAGGTTGCATGATTAAAGACAGATTTTTAATCTTACAATTACTGCAAAAACAAAAAGGGCCCTAAAGCCCTTTTTGATGTTTTAATATTTTTTGGGCATAGGTGATGCAGTAATCTGCACATACTCCCGTAAAAACTCCGCTTATCATTGATATTATTACTAAGAACAGAAAATAATATGCTATGGACAATTGTTGTGTAACTAAAACTGCCACTACAATCTGTCCAAGGTTATGAAAAATTGCACATATAATACCTGTTGCCCACATGGATGAGCGTTCAATAAATTTCAGGCATATACAAAGGGCAACAAAACTAAATAGTCCTCCTGCCACAGAATAGAGCATAGACATCACCTGTCCAAAGAGCATTGATGCAATTACTATTCTCATCATAAGGATTAAAAATGCTTCCTTTTTCCCGAAAATATAAATTGCCACCATTGTTATTATGTTTGCAAGTCCGAGTTTTGCTCCGGGTATAAATGTCAGAGGCGGAATCACACACTCCAGGGCATAAAGCCCCAATGCCATTGACGAGAGCAGTGCCATAAGCACATATTTCCTTGTTTTCATCTTATGCTCCCTGAGTTAAATCAACATCATCGTCATCATCTGTAAGTTTTATCACCACGTTATTAGGAAGACACACAATGGGTCTTGCACCGTTTGAAATTGCACCCTGTTTAATACAAAGTTTATCGGGACAATCTGCTTCAATGACCGATATCTGACCGTTTTCAACAAAAATTATGTTACCTTCAAGTTCTATTGTGTAAGCCTTTCTTACTGCCGTAAGGTCAATTTTCTGAACAAGATTTCCGTCTTCATAGATGCAGGCTATTTTCTTGCCTGTATCTTTGGCGTTGAGATATACTATTCCTGCGGCGGCTGCAATGGCTGCGGCAGAAAAACAAAATGCAAGAACTTTTGTTGATTTTTTCATTTCCCCTCATCTCCTTTGGATAAATAATTTATATACTCATCTATTATATTCATAAGTTCTTTAAGGGTTTCTGTCTGACAAACTTCGTTTCTGACAGTTGCACCCGAGTGCATTCCTTTTGTGTACCACGCAATGTGTTTGCGTGCTTCCCTGACACCTGTTCTTTCCCCTTTCAGTTCACACAAAAGAAGAATGTGGTGTTTCATAACTGAAAGTTTTTCTTCCCATGTTGGATATGTCTGAACCTTTTTGGATGAAACGTATTCATCAATCTGTCTGAAAATAAAAGGATTACCCTGAGCACCGCGTGCCACCATAACGGCATCGCACCCCGTCTCTTCAATCATTGAAACTGCATCTTCTGCTTCATAAATATCGCCGTTTCCGATGACAGGAACAGAAACTGCATCTTTCACTTTTTTGATGTATGACCGGTCTGATTTTCCCGAATAATACATAGCGGCAGTTCTTCCATGAACGGTTATGGCAGATGCGCCTCCGTCCTCGATTATTTTTGCAAGAGTTTCAACATCTGTAAAATCTCTGATTCCGCATCTTATTTTGCAACTGACCGGTATGGAAACTGCATGGGAAACCTCTTTAACAATCTCACCTATGAGTTTAAAATCCTTTAAAAGTGCACTTCCGTCACCGCCTGAAGTGACTTTTGGAGCAGGGCATCCCATATTGATGTCTATCATTTTTATGCCCATATCTTCAATTTTTTTTGCAGATTCTGCCATAATATGAGGCTCATGTCCAAAAATCTGCACTATGAGAGGATCTTCTTCCGGGCTTGTTTCCATCAGAGAAAAGGTCTTTTTATCATTATAGTGCATTGCTTTTGCACTGACCATTTCGGAAAACACTCCGCCGGCGCCCCAATTTTTGCAAACGAGACGGAATGCGAGGTCTGTTATGCCTGCCATTGGAGCAAGAAATATATTATTTTCAAAAACCACATTACCTATTTTTATCATATCAATAACTTTTATTCCTTTCAGACCGGCACTTACAAGAAAGCAGGCTGAGCCTGCACCCAAGTCGCGAGCGTAATTTGATATACATCTTGTCTCGCGAACTAAACTCTGCGTAATTTCCTATGTTATAAAAAATGAAAATGCGGGATGACACCAATAGGTCATCCCGCACATATTTGCAGATATTTAAGTATGAAAAAAGTTTACATACCTTAAAACTCTCTTCCGGCTACCTATGGAGCACAAAAGGAATCTTTGTGAAATCATTTTGAGCGAATGAGAGAACTAAGTTCTTCCATAAATGAATTTACATCTCTGAATTCGCGGTATACAGACGCAAAGCGAACATATGCAATATCATTGAGAACTTTGAGTTTGTCCATTACAAGTTCGCCGATTTCCGTTGATGTTACCTCACGGTCAAGGGAATTGTTGAGAACGCTTTCGATTTCAAGAACCATATTTTCAATCTGAGCAAAACTAACGGGTGTTTTTTCGCAAGCACGAAGAAGACCGTTCAAAAGCTTTTGTCTGTTATATACCTGACGTTTACCGTCTTTTTTGATGATTACAAGAGGAACAGATTCAATCTGCTCATATGTTGTAAATCTCTTTTCGCATTTAAGACATTCTCTGCGGCGTCTTATGGAAGAGCCGTCATCAATTGGTCTTGAATCAATTACTTTACTTTCGAGATACTCACAATATGGACATTTCATAATTTTTCTCTCCTTGATAAAATTGCACACTTTCAAATTGCCGTTGTGCTTAAACAAATATGCTGTACATAATCATACAGCATATCTGAAAAATATTATCTCTTATTAAGAAAATCCGGAATTTCAAATCCGCCAACATCTGCAAAGTCTCCGCCTGAAAGAATGTCAGCAGCATCGTTTTTTGAAGATTTTCCATCTTCAAATCCGGTTGCAACAACAGTGATAACGATTTCATCACCCAAAGATTCATCAATAGATGTACCGAAGATAATATTTGCATCGGGATCAACAAGCTGATGAACAAGTTCGGAAGCCTGTTCGATTTCCATGAGTCCGAGATCACTTGAACCTGCAACGTTGAGTACAACTTTCTTTGCACCATCAATTGTAGTTTCAAGAAGAGGACTATAGATAGCATCTTTTACTGCTTCTTCTGCTCTGTTATCACCTGATGCTCTACCGATACCCATATGAGCAACTCCTGTGTTTCTCATAACTGAGGAAATATCAGCAAAGTCAAGGTTGATATAACCGGGACTTGTGATAAGGTCAGAAATACCTTTTACACCCTGGCTGAGAATCTTGTCCGCTGTTTTGAAAGCATCTTTCATCGATGTTTTGCGGTCACATATATCAAGAAGTTTGTTGTTCGGAATAACAACGAGAGCATCAACGCAGTCTTTGAGCACTTCAATACCCTTTTCTGCGTGAATCATTCTCTGCTTTCCTTCAAATCCGAAGGGTTTTGTAACAACACCAACGGTGAGTATACCCATTTCTTTCGCAATGGAAGCAACGATGGGAGCCGCACCTGTACCTGTTCCGCCACCCATACCTGCTGTTACAAACACCATGTTTGCATCTGCAAGTGCCTGTTTGATTTCATCACGACTTTCTTCTGCCGCTTTCTGTCCGATTTCGGGATTTGCACC
>SVJK01000067.1 GCA_015069015.1 Oscillospiraceae bacterium | reverse complement strand
TGCGGATACTTTGGTTTCGTACGAAATTGTCAATTTTCTTTCCATAGAAAAACCCCCTTAGTGTAGTCTTGAAACTTTTTGTTATTTCAAGTGTCTACTCTAAGGGGATTATATCAGATTTGCGCAGCCGCCTTTTTCTGTCTGTTTTTTGCGGTTGAATAATTGTGTGTTTACGCCTGTAACAATCTTTTTTTCTTCTATCCAAAAATAGTGTACGACTAATTGCCCATAATGTGTTATCATTAATATCAAGGTGGTGTGTTTTTTTGAATTTTAGTGATTACAAAAGTGATGTTATAACAGAATATATAATAGCAAAAAAAATAGTGTGCTTTGAAAATTGTTCTCGTGCTGAGCTTTTATTATGTGACACGCCCCGTCAAGCAAGACTCGGCAATGATAATGTTTGTAAAATAAATAACGGTGGAAGCATATTACTTGATTTCGGCGAAGAATTACACGGCGGTTTAAGCGTTACGATTCAAAAGGTAGCAAACAAAGGCAGCTGTTTAAGAATTGTTTTTGGCGAAAGCGTGATGGAAGCACTGTCAAATATCGGCGAGAAAAATTCATCGAATGACCATTCGCCGAGGGATATATTATCCGAAGTTAATGACTATACTACCATAAAGGTCGGGCATACGGGATTTCGTTTTGCAAAACTTGAGGCGGTAGGCGGAGATGTATCGGTTTCGGGGTGCTGTGCAGCATTTGAACACCGTAACATTGAATGTCGCGGAAATTTTGATTCAAGCGATGCACTTTTAAATAAAATATGGCATACGGGTAAGCGTACAGTTTTTCTGAATATGCAGGATTATTTATGGGACGGAATAAAACGTGACCGTCTCGTCTGGATAGGAGATATGCACGCGGAAATTTCTGCTATAAGCTGCACATTTGGAGAATGTGATATCGTAAACAAAAGTCTGGATTTCGTTATGGAAAGCACTTCTCATGGCGAGTGGATGAACGGAATACCCAGTTATAGTTTGTGGTGGATAATAATTCAATATGAATGGTATTTATATACAGGTAACATAAATTATATTAAGAAGAATTCAAAATATATTCTTAATCATATAAAAAATATTGTTTCTACAATTAAATCTGATGGCACAGATAGTTTTATCTGTGATCTTGGATATCTGGATGATTCCAATCCGTACATAGCCTATTTCATAGATTGGGAAACCTATGGAACGCAAGAGTCAAAAAGCGGATTTTATTCAGTGGTAATAATGGCACTTCGTGCATCATCTTTCCTTTGCCGGATTCTTGGTGACGAACTTCTCGAAAAAAAGTGCGAATCTAAAATTTCGTTGGTTCAGTCAATGAATTTTCCTGCCGCTTCAAATCGCCAGATGGCATCGCTGATGGCTCTTGCTGATTTAGATAATGCCAAAAATGTCAATGCAAGATTGTTAAGTAAGGAGCCCGTTGCAGACATAACAACATTTCTCGGATATTACACACTTCTTGCAAAAGGAAAGGCGGGAGATGTCAGTGGTGCAATTGACATAATAAAAAAATACTGGGGAAGAATGATAGAACTGGGAGCGACAACATTCTGGGAATCTTTTGATTATCCAAGCTCTGAAGATGCATATCCCATAGATGTGATTGTACCGCCAGACAAAAAGGATATTCACGGAGATTTTGGTGCATTTTGTTATAAAAGTTTCAGAGCAAGTCTTTGTCACGGATGGGCGAGCGGACCCACTCCTTTTCTTAGCAGGTACGTTCTCGGAGTAAATGTTATAGAACCGGGATGCAGGAAACTTTTAATAAAATCGCATCTTGACGGTCTGGACTGGGTCAGAGGAATTTATCCAACACCTTTCGGCGATGTTCGGATTGAGGCTGAGAGAAATGCAGATAAATGTACAGTCAAGGTTGATGCTCCGCCGGAAGTAGAAATTGTGTATTAAAGTATAAGAGGTGAAAAAATGGTTTACCACTTACTCAACGCAGAATATATTTCAGAAAAAACCGGTTGCGGATGTACGTATTTTCGCGGCCCCGACAACATATGTCTGCTTCATAATCACGAGTTTTATGAACTTGTGCTTACTGACAGCGAAAATGTAATTCATGAAATTAGCGCAGTTCGGACTGAACTTCCCAAATATGCTCTTATGCTTATAAGACCCCACGATACACATAGATTTGTAGATGAGGGGCAGGGGGAGTTTTCATATCTTAATCTTGCTTTCACTTCTGAAACCTTTGACGATATTGTAAAGTATTTGAATGCAGAAAATAATATAAAAAGAATTATTGATTCCGAGAATCCGCCGTATGCAGTTTTATCTGCTGCCCAGGGCGTGAGTATAAAAAATCAGTTTCTTTGTCTGATGGGTGATCCTGCTGTGCCGGAACCGAAAGTGTATTCAAGAGCACTTATCGCTTCCATATTTTCAAAATATTTCTTTAATAACATAGAGTCCGCTGATTCCACCGACATTCCGCCATGGTTGAATGTTTTGTGTGCAGAAATAAATAAGATTGAAAATCTGACCTTGACTACAGATGAAATGAGCAAACTTTCCGGGAAAAGTTACAGCCATATTTGTTATTGTTTTCAAAAATACTTAAACACCTCTCCTACAAAATATATCAATGACATTAAACTTAAATATGCGAAAAATATGATACTTCATACAAATATGACAGTGCTTGATGTGGCTTACGAATGTGGATTTGAAAATATGGGATATTTTCATCGACTTTTCAAAAAGAAATTCGGTACTTCTCCGGGCGAAATGAGGAAATCATATAATATTAATTCAGTAATGTAAATGAAAATATTTGTAAGGGATGAAATGTAAGAGCCTAAATTAAAAAAGAAATGAAATTATTTGCAATAAGTAAATATTTTGGATAAGTAAATATAGTATAATTGAGTTCATAGCAATAGTATCCTTTTGGATGGTTTACTTAATTGTAGTCGCAACTCAATTATATGGCAAAAGGGAGGTTATTGCCGTATTTTTATGCAAAAAACTTCAATCCTCCCGAAAAATCAAGGTTTTAACGATAGTTAAAATATAAAGACTTGGTGTCATACTTGACACTACCAAGTTTTCTTTGGAGGTAGAAATATGAAAAACAGGCTATTTTACTCAGTTTTGTCAACTATGCTGATTGCGTCAATGATTATGCCGATGCTTTTTACAGGCTCTGTTTTTGCTGATGCATCAGATTTTAAAGAGCCAACGGTATATTACGATTTTGAAGATATGCCGATTGGCGAGGAACTCTATGACGGAACTGTCACAGAGTATAATGGAAACAAAATGCTCAAACAGGAACTCAATTCCGGAGGACGAAGAGCAGATTTTTATACCATGATTTCCGGAGATGCAGTTTTTTCTTTTGATTTTGCAGTAACAGGAGGTCCTGTCGAAGGTAGAATGACATTTGAAAGCGGAAATGAGGCAGGTCAAGCTCTCACATTCGCACTTGATGGAAGCGTTATGAGTTATAATGGCGCAAAAATCACGAAATATGACAAAGAAGTAAGAAATATTGCCGTGGTTTTCAAAGCAAATCAGCAGTGCTTTGATATATATGTGAACGGCAAGTGTGCATTTGAGGGATGTTTCACAAAAATACGTTTTGATAAAATTGTAAATGTTAAACTGAATTTCCGTGCCCCCGGTGATAATGCAGAGCTGTATCTCGATAATATAATGGCATATCCAACATATGAAAAGATCAGTGGTGCAATTATATATGATCCCGATGCCAGACCTGTATGGGACAAAAAAATAATTCTTACGGATAAGACCTGGTTCATTGATGAAGATAGAGAAAAGGCTTTTATGGCAGATAAAGTTTCCGTACATATGAGAAGCGGTGTTGTTTGCGTAAAAAATAAAAAAACAACCCTTGAAAATATGCCCTATGTAAACGGTGATGAACTTATGGTTCCGTCGGAATTTTTTGAAATCGCATATGGAATTATCCCTTCAGTATCTGATACAACAGTGACTTTGAAAAATAATATTATTCTTGATTTAAACTCACCGAAAATATCTGTTAAAAATAAAACATATGATATATTCTGCTCACCGCAGGAAAAAGACGGCATAATGTATTTGCCTCTTCGTGCGATTGTTGAGAAAGGTATGTCAAAAAACATATATCACGATACAACTGCCACTCACTATGGAATGGTTATAATTTCCGATGCTGAGATTGATCCGGGAGTCGGTGACGTACTTCAGAATCTGAATGACTATTGTTTTTATTTAAGACCCACGCCGGAACAATGGCTTGCCGATTATAATGCATCACCGTTAAAAGGACAGCATCCGAGAGTTATGGCAACAGAGGAAGATTTTGAACGCTTGAAAAAAGAAATTGAAACAAATGAAAGAAAAAAAGCGTGGTTTGAAAATCTCATTATGTACAGCGATGGACTACTTGAGAAACCGACTCTGAAATATGAACTGCGTGATGGTATCAGACTTATGTATGTGAGTTCTGATTTTACGGAATGGGCAATGTGTCTTTCGTTCGCATACAAAATGACCGGTGATAAAAGATACCTTGATGCTGCGTGGAGGCAGATTGAAGCAGTTGCAGCATTTCCTGACTGGAATCCGATTCACCACATAGACGTTGGTATGATGGCTCTTGGATTTGGTCTTGCATATGACTGGCTTTATCACGACCTCACTCCGGATCAGAGAGCGATAATGGAAAGAGCGGTATACAATAATATCTACTGGATTGTAAACGAAGCTCATCAGGATTTCTATACTGTCTATGGTGATCCTGCAATGAAGGATAATCACAATGTATTGTGTAATGCCGGACTCATAGCCTGCATAGTTGCATTCATGGATGTACATCCCGAGGTTGGAAGTCAGCTTGGAGCACATACAATGAGACTGCTCGAAAGATTTATGTGGCTTTTTGCTCCCATTGGTTCATACTTTGAAGGACCGATGTATGCAAGTGTATCAATTGATTATGCAGCCAGTCTTTTTGCGTCAATGGAACCCTGTATGGGCACACTTTACGGACTTGATAAAGCAGAAGCCTTTGACCTTTCGGGAGACTACATTATTAACATGCAGTCAGATGCAGCATCGTTTGGGTTTGGTGATGGTAATTCCGACCTTAAAAGATGTGCGGGTATGCTCTGGATATATAAACACTACGGAATAAAAGGTAAGCAGGATGCAGTTGCGGATCTTTTGGCTAATGTAGGAGGTCAGGATGCAGTAAATGCACTTCTTTACTATGATGTCGAACAGGAAAAAACAAATGATACATCCGGTATGGGTATATATTACTCGGGAGAAGACCTTGTTCTTGCCAGAAACAGTTATGATATCGGTCAGGTTTATGTAGGTCTCAAATGCGGTGGAACAATCCACTCTCATTCTCATCTTGATTCAGGAAGTTTTGTTTTTGATGCAATGGGAACAAGGTGGGCACATGACCTCGGTCAGGATGATTACAACCTTGAATGGAACTGGGGATTCTATGAAATATTCAGAAGAAGACCTGAATCCCATAATACTCTGATAATAAATCCGGATGCGGGATATGGATATGAACTTGACGGAAGGGCAAAATTCTTATCATATGATATTCAACCCAGAGGAGTAATTGCTAAGACTGATTTAACCCAGCTATACGGAGCTAAAGTCACAAGTGCAAAAAGAGGATTTTTCTTCACTGATGACAGAAGAAGCCTTGTTGTCCGTGATGAAGTTTCACTCACCGGACAATCAGATTTGTATTGGTTGATGTGTATCAGTGCAAATGCGGAGATAATTGATGAAAATACAGTTATTCTTACAAAGCCGGCAAATGCTTCGCAAAAAGTCAAGGTAGAATTTATATCATCCACGGGAGAGGGAACCATAGAAGTCGGACCTGCCGCACCTTTCCCCACATCCCCGCAGATTCCTGAACAGAATCAGAATATGGGCTATCAAAGGCTTTCATATAAGGTGAGCGGGAACGGAAATGTAAATATCACCGCAAAAATAACTCCGATGGGATTTGAAGGTTCAGATATATCACAGTATGATACAAATATTGATTCATGGGTTATACCCGAAGGTGAAATGAGACAGGTTCCTGTTCTTGATTCTCTGACAATTGGCGGAGAAAGCTATAATACAACCAATGCATATTATACCGTTCGTGTAAAATCATTTGATTCTCCTGTCCCTGAAGTTATTGCCGAATCCGAAAAGTATATTGTTGATGTTCAACAGGCAAAAGATTTGAAGGATCAGACAATAATCAAGTTAACTGACCCAAATGATGAAACAAATACTGTAACATATATAATATCCTTTATGACTACATATACAGAAGATTTCAGAGAAGTGAAATTCGACGATTATACAGCACTTCCAATGAATAATGTTAAAGCATCGGCAACTCTTCAGAATGAACACCCCGCTGACCATGTTCTTGACGGTGATCTGTCAACAAGATGGGTATCAGAGAATAATGCATGGCTTCTGTTTGATCTTGAATCTGAACAGGAATTTGACACGGTTCTTCTTGCGATGTATCTTGCAACGACACGAACACATACATTCACTGTTGAAGTTTCGAATGACGGAAAGACCTTTACAAAGGTTGGTACCTTCACAAACAGCGGAAAAACTGATGACCATGAAGCATTTGATATCGGAGCTCAAAAAGCCCGCTATGTCAGAATTAATTTCCGTGGTGCAAATAACGGAGAAACATACAACTCAGTAACAGAATTTGTTGTTGCAAAGAAAAAATAATAAAATGTGGGAACTCACAGAACGTTTTTGTTTGTGAGTTCCCGTGAATAATAGTTGAATGGAGCAGGTTGATGACACTCAAAATAAGCAAAGACCAAATTAGTAAACGTGTTGACGTTAAACTTTTAGAAGATGTCTCAACAATAGAATACGATTCTCTGGTACTTGGCGATTTTGCCATAGAATTTGATGTTTCGGTTACAGACGGATTTATATCTGGCAACTTTGAAATCCAGGGAGGCAACACTCCTGCAACAGTACTGGAATTTACAAAAAACGGTGAAATACGCACAAGAGATGGACGTATTCATATTGCAGACTATGGCTTAGAACCTGTAAAAATCAGAGTTGAATACTTCACGTTAAAAAGGCTTTTTGACATATATGCAAATGGTGAACTTATTGCAAAAGATTATAGCGCAGATATATTCACCAAACTTCATCATATTACAGTTTTTTTTGATAAATGCATCACGTTCACTTTTGATGTAAAAGCAGAAACAGAGGGAGCAAAGATACATCTTGAAAATGTATCCGCGACGCAGATTGGAAATGCACCTGTATGGGAAAAGGAAATTATTCCTGCTGATAAAGTCTGGTTTCTTGATGATGAAGAAGAAAAGGCTTTTATGAAAGACAAGGTTTCTCTTCACTTAAGGAGCGGTCAGACAATAATAAATGGTGAAAAATATAATCTTTTACATATGCCATACAGAAAAAATGATAATATTTTTGCCCCTGCCGAATTTTACAAATTAGCATTTGACATTTCTGCAGAAGAACTTTCAAAATTTGTTTTTGAGGAAAAAGACGCAGTTTTGTATTTCCCATTATATGATATATGCGAAAAACTTATTTTCAAAAAAGTTTTCCTTGATACTACATCTGTTCACTCGGGTCTTGTAATTATATCTGATAATACAATTAAGATTGATGATAAGGAAAAGTTGCAGAAATTAAATGATTATTGTTTCTACGAAAGACCAACTCCCGAAAAATGGCTGTCGGATTATGATAATTCACCCCTCAAAGGTATACATCCGAGAATTATAGCAACGGAGCGTGATTTTATCCGCCTTCGGGAGGAAGTAAAAACAAATGAATATAAAAAGAGATGGTTCAACAATCTTCTGGTCAACTGTGAAGAAATAATGAAAGAACCAATTCTTAAATATGAACTCCGTGACCGTGTACGTCTTTTGTATGTCGCCGATGATTTTATGGAATGGATGACTTGTCTTGCATTTGCATATAAAATGACAGGTGACAGAAAATACTTTGACGCTGCCTGGAAGCAGATTGAGGCTGTTTCAAATATGCCTGACTGGAATCCGGTGCATCACATTGATGTCGGAATTATGGCTCTTGGCTATGCCATAAGTTATGACTGGTTCTATGAACTCCTTACAGGCAGTCAGAAACAACTTATGGAAAAGTGTGTACATAACAATCTTTTCTGGATTATAAATGAAGCACACAAAAGACCCGACACTCCCTATGGAGACCCGGGAATGAAGGATAATCACAATGTATTGTGTAATGCCGGACTCATAGCCTGTGTAGTTGCATTCATGGATGTACATCCTGAGGTTGGAAGTCAGCTTGGAGCACATACAATGGGACTGCTCGAAAGATTTATGTGGCTTTTTGCTCCCATTGGTGCATACTTTGAAGGGCCGAGTTATGCGTGTGTATCAATTAATTATACAGCCCGTCTTTTTGCGGCAATGGAACCCTGTATGGGCACGCTTTACGGACTTGATAAAGCAGAAGCCTTTGACCTTTCGGCAGACTACATTATGAATATGCAGTCAGATGCTGCATCTTTTGGGTTTGGTGATGGTAACTCAGACCTTAAAAGATGTTCGGGAATGTTCTGGCTATATAATCACTACGGAATAAAGGGTAAGAAGGATGCAGTTGCGGATCTTTTGGTTAATGCTACAGGGATGGATGCAGTAGATGCACTTCTTCACTATAATGTTGAACCGGATAAAACAGATGATAATGATACATCCGGTCTCGGTGTATATTACCCGGGAGAAGACCTTGTTCTTGCCAGAAACAGTTTTGAGCCCGGTCAGGTTTATGTAGGTCTCAAATGCGGCGGAACAATCCATCCTCATTCTCATCTTGACTCAGGAAGTTTTGTTTTTGATGCAATGGGAACGAGGTGGGCACATGACCTCGGTCAAGATGATTACAACCTTGAATGGAACTGGGGATTCTATGATATATACAGAAGAAGACCTGAATCCCATAATACTCTGATAATAAATCCGGATGCGGGATATGGATATGAACTTGACGGAAGGGCAAAATTCTTATCATATGATATTAGGCCCAAAGGAGTAATTGCCAAGACTGATTTAACCGAACTTTACGGAGATAAAGTTACAAGTGCAAAAAGAGGATTTTTCTTCACTGATGACAGAAGAAGCCTTGTTGTCCGCGATGAAGTTTCACTCACAGGAAAATCTGATTTGTATTGGTTGATGTGTATCAGTTCAAATGTGGAGATAATTGATGAACATACAGTTATTCTTACAAATCCGGCAAATGTTTCGCAAAAAGTTAAGGTAGAATTTATATCATCCACAGGAAAGGGAACCATAGAAGTCGGACCTGCCGCACCTTTCCCCACATCCCCGCAGATTCCTGAACAGAATCAGAACGTGGGTTATCAAAGGCTTTCATATAAGGTTAGCGGAAACGGAAATATAAATATTACCGCAAAAATAACTCCGATGGGATTTGAAGGTTCAGATATATCACAGTATGATAAAAATATGGATTCATGGGTTATACCCGACGGTGAACTGAAACAAGTTCATATAATATTATAAAATTCAGGAGGTAGAAAAGAATGAAAAAACCAAACAGAATATTATCAGCATTTTTAACATTGACAATCATATTTTCAATGATGCTTTCATCAGGACAGATTGTATCTTATGCCGGTTCATTCACTCCCATAGACGGTGTCGGCAACCCGGATATAGAAATTCCTCTTTCCGGAATTGAAGGAACAGTCATATATTCAAAAGGAGATTTTTCTTCCGAAACCTATGTTGCATCTTCGGCAAAGCAACTCGACTCTATGATTTATCATGACAGAGGCACAAGCAGTGTCGGAACAGATGAAACAAGTGGTTCTGTTTTCTCATTTGGCACGCAGGGATGGCTGAAAATTAACAATGCACTGAATGCATATGTTCAGGAAAACGGAGATGTTCCCGGTACAATCCACGAAGTGACACT
>SVJK01000004.1 GCA_015069015.1 Oscillospiraceae bacterium | reverse complement strand
TGTCAGGCTGTGCTTCGAGTTGGTCGATACACCATTTTGCACATGAAAGTGCTTCTTCCATATCATTGAAATAGATTGCAGTAACACCTACCCATGCTGTGGTCATTGCACGTGCAAAGGGCATACCCTTCTGAAGCGGATATCCGCCGCAGGGCATTTTGAGTGTTTTAAGGAAGTTGTAGATGGGGTAAGAAACGTCGAAACGTCCGAGGCGGTGTGCGCCCTGGCAAGTCCAAGCGTGTTTGTAAACATCTACATTGTTTTCTGTGTCGTTCACATCTTCTGTAAGAATGAGTGAACCGTTTGCACGAAGACGGTTGTCACGAATCCATGTGAGGATCTGGTGTGCTTCTTCGTTGTTTCCAACAAGGTTCCAGGAATATGCCTGTTTGTGGAATGCATCGGGCACGTAGCCGTCCCAGATGTACTCTCCTTTTTCGCCAAGGAATCCAAGCTGGAAGTCTACCGCATTACGAATCGCTTTGCGGCCTGCTTCAAATTTTACTTGAAGTTCTGCTTTTGTCATTTTTTATTCCTCCTAAAAAATAAAATATGTATTACAAAGGTCTCCATAGGAAACCATGTAACCTGAATTGAATGAATTGACAACGAAAGTTGTCGTGAATTGGCTTCGCCTTCTTAAATTAATTGACAACAAAATTGTCATGAATTGGCTTCGCCATGAATTGCACGCTTCGCGTGCATGAATTGTCAGCAAGGCTGACATTATGGTTGAAAATCGCCATGCGATTTTCTGCTATTTTATGTTTCTGTTTTTCGCAGTTTTCAGAGTAGCGATGAGAACTGCTCTTATTTTGCTGCATTTTCTATATAAATCTTCATACTGAACATCACTTATTATTTGCGTTTCTTTCATAATCCCAAGCCAATATTCACTTTCAAAACACTCTTTCAATGCAATTTGCATCTTATTTATAAAATCCGGCTTACTGGCTCCATAATTTGCTTCGTGAATATTTGATCCAACACTTGTGCCACTTCGCAACAGCTGATTTACCAAAACTGTCCATTTACGTGTTTCTCCAATAGTTCCACACAAATTTATTATATCTATAGCAAACTGTCTTGACAAATCTATGAGCGCATTTTCTTTCATATCATCACCAATATACTTATCATTAAAATCGATCTATCGATTTTTTCCTTAATGCACCTTCAGGTGCAATTCATGTGCTCTGAAAGAGCACAATTCATGAAACCGCAGGTTTCAATTCATGCACGCTTCATCGTGCAATTCATTTTTCTTTTTTATATCATTTCTGTATATACCAATAACTATTGACACCACAGCAATGAGTTCATTTAAGATTCCGGCATATGCACCGTAGACAATGTTATATATTATCCAGCAAGGTGATACAAAAGTGAAATCAGCCTTACGTGAAAATCTTTTTTCATGCTCAGTGCCACCGTTGAAAGGCAACCTGCAAGTATTGCAAGAAGTGAATATATATCGGTAAAGGTGAGTGCACCTGCAACAAGCATTTGTCCCAAAAAGATTGCTCTCCATGTTCCAAGTCCCATTCTCATAAAGCGATTGCCAAAAGAGAAAATAAGTGTTCTTATAAAGGCAATCAGGTCAAGGGCTGCTCCTGCATAGGCGCCTAAAAGGAAAAGCTGAACTGCCGAAAGAATGCTTGCTGACATGTGAAAAATCATAAGCCATATTCTTTTTTTCTGCTGAAAGGATATGAGAGAGCAAATGAGAGCAAGCACTCCGATACCCTGAACAATAATCTGATTCATACTGATTTGAAATTACCTCCGGTCTCAAAATTCACACCGGTAAATCAGAATTTGTCAGATATCTTTTAAGTCTTGTAATAAGTTACTAAAACTCATCTTGAAAGTTTCAAAAACTTCATCTTCCCTGCATCCAGAGTGAGAGACAATACTTCCTCTCCTGTCTGTCTGTCAACCCAACTGTCTGTAAATTCAATTGTCTCTTTACTGTCACCGAGGTTTGAAATGCAAAGGTAGAGTTTTTCGTTAACAAAAAGACTCATATGCACGCCCTTTGAAAGGGGACTTTTTGTTATTTCAGAATCTCTTATGTCCATATAGCAGATAGAGTTTTCTTCCACCATGGGCTTGTAGAGATCGAAATACTCAAACCAGCGCTCACGCATTTTGGGGTTGTCGGGAATTGATGACCACTCACTGTATACATGAGGGCCGTCAGGATGATTCTGATACCAGTGTTTTACTTTATTAAAATGTACTTTTTCATCTTTTGCCTTGCCGCGGAGATAGTCAATTCCGGGAACTTCTTCCCTCTCTCCTGTGACAGGTCTTCCGTCAACTCTCAGAATAAACTGCATGAAAGGAATTGTCTTTGCGTAGAACTCTTCTTCCTTTTGTTCATCCATATATTTAAAGTCAGGACAAGCGATTATGTAGGGGTCAAACTGAGCGGTGGATACCATATCATCCACAGAATCTACTCCCTCTCCTACCCATATGTAGTCATAAATCTTTTCTTTGGCAGAGGGCGCAAGATTCTTTCCTGCGTGAATTTTTACTATTCCGCCAAATTCCTTGACTCTTGAATATATTCTTGAAAGTTGATCTTCAAAGATGGGATCGTAGTCAATGAAAGCATTTTTAACCTTTGAGTGGTCCACATAGTAGCCTATATCATTAAATATTCCGTCAAATTCATAATCATTCAGAATGCTGTCCATTTTTCTTGATGAATATTCATCCCACTCTGCAGAATCGGGATCACACATTCTGTAGCGGAAATACGAACAGTTGAGATTATGTTTATGCTTTGGTGAGAATTTTTCTGTGAAATCAGGATCTCTCTCATCAAAAAAACAACTTGAAAAGTATGGAATGATTTTTATGCCGAACCGGTGGCAGAGTTTGATAAACTCTTTTAATCCTTCGGGATCGTGAGAGGTGTATTTATCTGCACCAAGAACTCTTATGGCATCGTTCCATTCTTCGTGAATCTGAATGAGTCCCACCCCTTTTTCAGAAAGTGACTTTATGAGATTATAGTCATATTCCGTGGGGCGGATTGAAAAGGGTGCAGGATATTCACCAAGATTGTATATTACCTGTCCGGGAAGGTAATCATGCACTCTTTCTCTGCGAAGATACTTTTTAACTTTTGATTCGGCATACAAAATGTTTGCTTTTCTATCGCGATGTTCTTCAAGCGTTAAAAGCTTCATTTTTGACTCCTTCTGGCACAATTCGTTAAATTGTGCCTAATAATTAATGTTATCAAATACTATAAGGTGTTGTCAAGACTTTTAATGAATGTCTTTTATGATAATATGTAAAAATCAACAAAGTCTTTATTAACTTTTACATATCATCCTGTGTACGGATTCAGATTCCGCCACTCTCCGGGGGAAGCCGGAGAGTGGCACTGAATCCATCTATTTTTTAGGAGCAGATAAATAGCAAAACTTTTTATCTATCAATCTTTGGGATCGTTGAATACATAGATGTATCTCGGATCGCCGTATCTGTCATATACAACAAGTTCTGAACATATTGAACCTGTATCTTCAAAGGATACAACATCTGTTACTGAAGCCTTTGAAACAGTTTGTGTTCTTTCGTCATATTTTAAGAGTGTGTAGGTTGAAAGGTTACGAAGTTCCTCGTTAGCAATTTCTTTTCCCTCATAGTCTGTGCCCGGAACAAGTTCCTGTGTTGTTGAGATTATCATGTCATCAACCCTCTTGTACACATTTGCCTGCATAACACGGAAAAGTGCAGTCTTTTCAGCGCTTGGATTTGCACCAACCATAGAACGGGTTTCGTAACAGTAGAGAACTTCAATACCTTTGATGTAGTTCTCTTTGGTGTAGGAAACTTTTATGATATCACCGCTATGGATTGTATGCTTGATTTCTCTTTCAAGTTCTTCTGTGAGATAAAGTTCCACTTTTGACTGTTGCTGATAGCCTACAATCTTTGTAGCGGGATCACCGTTTGGATCAAGAACTTTTCTTGCAGTTTCAACAATTACAGGGCTTGTATCAGGATTAACAGTTTCGTTTGCACCTGCCGGCGTTGTGTATTCCACTGTCGCACTTGCAATAAGACTTCTGTCTTTCATTTTATATGCAACAAGTTGATAATCTCCGTCATGTCTCAGATACTGGCTTGTAGGATATGCCTTATAGTCGGAATCCTGAACAGCATCACCCACAGGAATTACAAATATTGGTGCAGATTTATCAAGAGCAACCATTCCGCCAAGAATACCGGATGTTCCTTTATACTTTTCTTTTACTTTTCCCTCTTCATATCCGTCAAAGTAAAGCTGGAGAGAATTGAGATGGCTTTCGTCTTCGCCAAGGCCTTCATAGGTTACGTTTGTACCGTTTGAAACCTTTTTAAAGGGAGTGTCAACAGTTTTCATAATTCCGTCAGACACTGTGTAGGAAACGAGAACTCCGTTAAGAAGTTGTGTTGCATCAACAGAGTTTCTCACCTTGCCATCGATTTTAACATTTTTTCCATATTCATATATGACAACTTCACCATTCTGGTCAAGAATCTTTGACATTACTGTGCTTGTCATTCCGGGAGTCTGCTTTGTCTGAATGATATATCCAAAGCGGGCAAGTTCCCCGTATGATCTGTAGGTTGCAACTTCACCCGCAGTGTTAAGCGGGAAAAGACCTACTCTGCCAACTGTGAGGAAAGAGCCTTCATAGTGATAACAATCATCTGTTACTCTGTATTCTTTCCCGTCAATTGTCACATAGAATTTGCCGTTTGACTCTCTTGTTTCTTCAATGGTTCCGCGAAGTTCCGTGAAGGCATATACAAGAGAGATGTTTGACTTATCTCCCGCTTTTACAACAGAGAGAACATCATTTGGTGAAAGACCTTCAAGATATATTACATTGCCGTTTTCATCGAGCATGCTGACATTTGTATATTCATTTAAAAGAAGTGCCTCGTCGTTATATTTTCCAAAAATTGCATTGAGTGATGCATTTACGGATTCAACAACATATGTCTCATACTCAACAACTATGATAACGTCAATCTTTTTGTCAAGGTTGTTATCGATGAGAGTGATTTTTCCTGAATTGATATCAAAATAACTCTCTTCGGGATTTGCAACCAAAACATTGTTTACAAACATATCTGCCGATGAAAAACTAAGGTCTATATCTTCATATTCCATATCGCCCACTTCGTAGTAGAGTTTTCCGTCTGTATAGCCGTCATAGTCTTCGGCTGAAATTTCGTGAACGGTGTTGTTATAGGAATAAAGACATACAAGACGTTTGTCTTTCATATCACTGTGCTGACGGTAATATGCAACAACTCTCTGACCGAAGAATGAATCTGCACTTACCGCATCCTTTTTAAGAACTGTTCCTGCAATTACAATCCAGTCAGAATTATAACTTTGTCCGGCAATAAGATTCATTCCGCCGGCTGATGTTACCACGCCTTCAACTCTTACAATGTCATAATATCTTTCTAAAACTGTTTCTTTTGCAGTATAATATTTGAATGTTGCATTGCCGTCTTTTGTGATCTGCTGTGCTTCAAGAGGATAACTTTCTCCTGCCTGCACGAGAAGGTCTGCAAGTTTTCCCGATGTGAGAATCTTCGATGAGTTTGTATCACTAAAGGTACCCACATTTGCTGTTTCAACTGCCTGGGCAGGACTTGTGACCTGTGAAAGAAACTCCTTATAGCCAAGGGCATAATAAATAAGTTTCATTGCCTGTGAAACTGTTGCCGCATCATCCGGGCGAACAGTTCCGTCACCAAAACCTGCAACAAGTCCCATATTATAAGCTGTCATAATGGCTGTAAAATTGGGATGGTCTTTTTCAAGGTCTGTGAAAACAGAATTCCCTGCCTGAGACTCTGAAGGACAAAGGTTGAGAACCGATGCTATGAGGTCTCCTCTGGTTATTTCAATGTCAGGACTATATGTCAGACGTCCTTCCATAAGTCCAAGTTTTGCAACAACTTCTATTGCTTTTTCCGAATAACTTTCATCAGCATAGGACACGGGGGATATGCAAAAAGTTGCCAAAACCAATGAAAGTGCTATAACAACTGAAAATATTTTTTTCATAATTTATCCCCTCCTTATCTTGATAATACTTCATAGAGTATTTTTGCTGCCTGTGCTCTTGTTACATTTTCTTTTGGTGCAAAGTGGTTTTGACCCATACCGTTTATGATGCCTGCCTCCTGCATCTTCACGCAAGCTTCCTTTGCCCAGTCACTGATTGAACCGATATCTGCAAATTCATCTTTATGGGCACCGCCGAGCATTATGCCCATAGCAGATAATGCACGGTAGGTCATTGTTGCCATTTCTTCTCTTGTGATTATTCTTCCTTTACCAAAGTTATTTTCGTCTATGCCGTTTACAATTCCTTTGGAAATTGCCGCTGCAACATAGGGACGACACCAATCGGAAGATGTGATATCATCAAAGTTTTCATCAGCAGATGATGTGGAAATGTTAAGAGTGAGAACAAGCATTTTTACAAATTCTTCTCTTGTGACAAAATCGCTTGGTCTGAAACTTCCTTTTCCGTCACCGGATACGATTTTCTTTTCTGCAAGAGCATTGATTGCTTTTTGTGCCCATTCAACATTTTTGATATCATCAAAGGAAAGGACTTTCACTTCTTCTTTATCTTCTTCGCCGACAGACACAACAGGCTGGCCTTTGTTGTTGGAATATGAACCGCCGCCTGCACCACCGCCTGCACCGCTGCCTACGCCGCCACCGTTTTCTTCTTTAATTTTCTTGGCTGCTTTTGATTCACTTTCAACGGCATCTTCAAGAGACTCTATTGATGTGAAAAGTTTGCTTGTGCCAAGTTCTGAACATACGGTGTTGCGTTTTGTGGCATTCAAAGTTTCATATGTGGGGAATTCATCTGAATCTAAAAGATCTGATGTGGTGAGGATTTTGTTGATTCGTTGTTTTGAACCGTCTTTTATCGCATAAAATACTGCGTTTTCGTCAAAGTCTCTGACAAAATCTTCTATATATTCATAGTCTCTTACGTTTTTCTGAATGTGGGCTGTAAAAGAGTCCTTCTGGGAAGCAGACATTCCGAAACCTTCAAAATCTCCGACTCCTGCATATATTTCATAGGAATTTGTTTCAAATATTCCCTCATCTGCAAGTGTGTCAAAAAGATTTTTAAGTTCATCTTTTCCTGAAGTTTTGAGTCTTGCAAGGGCAGATACTCCCGGTGCAAGTTCTGTCACCTCGGAAGGAAGTGAAAGGGCTTTGCCTTCATCTTTCAAATTGTCTTTGGTATCTAAAAGAATCTGCCAGAAAAGTGCTTCTTCGTCATCTTCGAGATTTTCAACAACTGCGCACATTTCATCCCATACTGCCGAGTCTGCTTTAACAATTTCTGAAAGTTCGTCTGCAGTCTGGGCATTATTGATGTTTTCCATTAAGACAGGATCATAATAGGTGATGATTCCATCGCCAAAACGAACCCTGAATGCAGGCATATCACCGCCGGAGAGTTTCTGTGTGAATGAATAGCCTTCACCATATTCCACATCTGCCACAGAATCAAATCCTGCAAGGATTTCGGTGATGTCACCGTTTTCATAATCAAATCCCGAAAGGTCTGTCCATGTTTTTCCTGATTTCAGAACCTGAATTCCAATGACAGAACTGTCTTTAGAAATATTTTCACCGCAAACTGTGAAAGTGTCTTCGTCTATTTCTATTGAAGTGATTGCTTCATATTCTTCGTCTTGCGTGCCATCTTCAATTTCTCCGCCATCTGTGGGAACATTGGCTGAATAGAAAATTGCAGATGCAAAGTTTCTTATAACAACTGCTTTTATGTAACTGTAGTCACCTTCAAATTCGGGTGTGAAAGTTACTGCAGATGCATCTCTGTAGGGAACTTCTATGGGAAGAAGTTTAACTTCTGTTATGTTATCGTCACTGTCATATGCTGATGCTGCAATATATGCCTCTGTTCCATTTTTGAATGCGCCCTTGAGATTTGCAGTTATAACGCCGTCTGATACGGAAATGGTTTCTACATCTACCGCATAGTCTGATGTGACAAAACTTACTGTGTTTTTAGATGATGAATCTCCAAAAACTGAATTTATTCCCGAAAGAGAAACTTCATAGGAAGAATTTCTCTCAAGTTCATCAAATGCAACCTGAACTGCGTTGCCTTTTCCTGTAACTATGTAGGCAGTATCAACTTCTGCACCGTCTTTTTTGACTGTAACTACAGGTTCGATATTTTCCTCAACCATATCTGTATATTCAAAAACTACAGTTTCGTCAAGGTCTGAATCGTCTGAATTTCCGCTTTTAACATAGCAATCTGAAAGTTCAAATTCTACCGAATTGATGTCCCAGGAAAAATCATCAACATATACTGTGTTCTCACCTACGGAGCCGTTTGCAAATTCTATGTTATACACATAGCCATATTCTGAATCAAAAAGTCCAAGATCAAGGAATTTTGAAATTGTATCTCCGTTTCCGTCAACAACGGAAAGAACTGCAACTTTTGATTTTGCATCGTAGAGATAGGTTACGTCATAGAGTTTACCGGGTTCGATTTTTGCATCGAATGTGTGGTAACCGTCTTTGTCTTCCATTATTACCTGATTCTCTTTTAAGGTGAGAAGATTCACTTCACTTTTGGAATTTCTCTGGGGAGAAACATATTTCATATACACACATGCAATTCCGCCATTGAAACTTGAACCCATTTTATAGGTCATAAGATGACGTACATCAGGTGCATTTGCATCTGAGAAAGGATATTTTCCTACTGTAAGATTCACCTGGGCAGTAGAAGATGAAACATCTTTTAATTTAAGAACTTTACCCTCATAGCCTTCAAGAGGTTCTGCTGTGATTTCTGTCTGAGAGTTGGTGTTCATTGATTTCCACATTTTACTGTAGTCAGTTACGCTTGATGCATGATTAATTCCATCTTCAAAATCATCATTATATATTGAAAGCGAAGGCTTGAGACCGTCTGCAATCGGATATACCTTCAGATTGTCTATATATTTCACACCACCGTCATTGTCTGCTCCGCCGTGAATTTCAAACATCATTCTCTGTATTTCTGTGCCTGTAATTTTTTCGATGCCAAACTGATTATACACATCCCAGGTGTCTGAAGAGTGTTCCTTAAACCAGAGGCAGGCATATTTGTTAGCCACGCTGAGTTCACATTTTACATCATACCACTTTTCAAGTTCGTAGTTTGCAATGGTGGTTGAGAAAAAGTTAACTCTTTTGTTTGTATCAAAGACTACCGCATATATGTCTTTTTCATTACGAAAATCAACGTACATATTGTTTGAGGCAGAGTCTATACGGACAGAAAACTCTATTCCGACACTGTCATAAGCCTTGCTTCCGACTTCGACTCTCGCCTGCTCATTACCTGCACCGTTTATATATTTAAGGCTATTTCCCCACTCCTGTTCATCCGGAGAATCCTTTTCCCACGAGTGGATAGTAAATGCACTTTTTGTGGTTGATAAATTCCAGCCGGGAATACTTGCAAAATAGGATGTTGGATCATCTGTGTTGAAGTCATAGAAAAGAGGTTCATCTTTGACTTCAGTATCTTCTGCAAGTGAAGGTACACAAAGTGAAAAACACATAACAGATGCTATAAAAAGAGCAAGCAGTCTTTTTGTTTGTTTTGCCATTTGTTTCATTCCTTTCCTATTGTAATAGGTAGTTAAATCCGATTCCGGGCGGAAACAAAGTCTTTTGCTCCCGCCGGATTCATTCTTTATCTGATTTATGCTGCGTAAACTCTAAGTTCCATTACGGAGTTCCAGTTGCCCGGATTGTTGTTATAACCTTTTACAACAACTTTCACATACTGTGCTTTTGCTCCGGGAAGTTTGTGGTTTTCAAGTTCCAGTGTGGGCATTGCATCGCCGTCAAACCACTGTTTGAAGTTTACACCGTCTTCTGATGTCCAGATTTCAAACTGAGCAGTTCTTATGTCTCCTTCCATAAATGCTATGCTCACGCTGTCGAGATCTTTCACGGCACCAAGGTCATAGAGAATCCACTGAATGCCCTCTGCTGCCCATTTTGTGGTAAGATCGCCATCGGCAAGGTTTTCAGGAGCATTTACAGGCTGAGGAATGTCACTAACCTCAATTTTTACAGGCTGGAGAACATATTTTCCTGCAGGCTCTCCGATTCCGCCGCCCATATTGAACTTGAGGGTGTATATCTTAGGTCTCTGGTAGCCTGTTCCCATTACAAGAACTGAAACTGTTCCTGCTGTGCCTTCAACCTTTTTGATGATGATTTCGCCATCGCCTGTTGCAGTTACGTTATTCATAGCCTCTTCAAGATTTTCACCGCCAAGAGCGTATACATCCTTGTAGGGATCAAATCCGGGAATGAGTTCACCGTTTACATAGATTCCGCTTGCAAGGGCAATTCCTGTATCTGCAAGTTCACCGTCGGGGATATCCCACTCATCAAGAGGTTTATATTCCATATTATACATACCGTCATAGTATGCATCGTTATAGTCTACAAAACTTACACAAAGGTCAATATTCTGAACTTCAGGAATATGAATTGTGAGTTTACTTACACCGGTGTTGATAGCCTGTTTTGGATTCTGAGGTGACTGTGGGAAGGGAGCTGCAGGCATAACTGAGAATGTTGCACCTTCTCCGTTTATAATTTTTGCAAGGAGTTTCTTGCCCTGACGGGTAAGGATTGCACTCTTTCCGTCTTCTGAAATCTCAATTTCTGCTCTTGTGTGAGCAAACCAGTACATGTCAGCAGGTTTGGAAAGTCTTATTTCATCCTGAATTGTTGCAACTCTTCTCATATCATCAAGTTTTGCACCACGCCTGTGGGATATAACTCCGATATCGTCTCTGTGTGCATCGTCAAGATTACCTATTGCATAAGCACCCTGTGCTTCGCTGCTGAATTTTTCCATATACGCATTACCGCCATATTTGAGTGAATAGTTGGCAGTAGGGTTAAAGATTACAAGGTTATGTCCTTCACCTCTTACACGGTAGGCCTGATGGTAGTTACCGATGTTATAGCCGTCGGCACCAAGGTCAAAGAACCAGCTGACACCCTGAGAATCAAGAACGAATACACCTGAGTCCATATGGTCATGACCTTCACCGCCGATTGGATCGTCACAGTGGAGACCAAGCCACATATCCTGAACATCAAAGCCTGATCTCATTGTTGCAACTTCTGCTATGGGAAGAGATACATCAAGTTGTCTGTTGGCATTTGAAACATTGTTAAATGCAGGATCGTAGAAATAGAAATCCCAGATAATATTTGTTTTACCTGAACTTGATCTCTTCATCTGCTCAACTCTTGGCTGTGCAATTGAAGGATCGTTAAATGTTTTTGCAAGCCACAGAACCGGTGAGTGCCATGTTACTCCGGCTTCACCTGTATCGTGGTAGGAGAATGCCTGAACAGAACCGTTCATAGCACTTAAATACTGATGTGTCATGGACATTCCCACAACATCGGAATATCCAAAGTCATCGCCTATTGCAGTTTCGAGACATCCCATGGTCTGAACATAAAATCTCATTGCATAATCCCAGTAGTTAAAACCTTCTTCATATGCACCGTAGGGAGCAAAGAGACTGAGGGCTCTTCTTATGTCAATGAGGCACTGTTCCATTGCTCTTTCGCAGTTTATCCTGTCAAGGTCATATGCTTCGTCAACAACAGCCATTGCACCAACTGCAACGCCTGAGATAACAAGACACCAGTTGTCGGCAAGTTCGCCTCTCCAGTTCCAGGAGCGGCTTCTTGGGAGACCGTCAAAGTCTTCTATGATGGGATAGATACCTTTTTTGATGATTGCTTCGCGGATGATTCTTCTCTGATTGTCATCCATCCAGTTATACATCCAGTCGTAGGTAAGACCAAGGCACGCCGCCATTTCACCAACATCGAGGAAGTGATAGGGGTTAAAATCTACAAAGCAGGAGGATACATACATTTCTTCATATGCTCTTCTTGCATATTTTTCTTCACCTGTAAGGTTATAGAGAATTGCAAGAGCAAGCATTCTGTCTTCATTTTCTCTTACAACATAGAGAAGACGGATTCCGTCTCTGATTTCATAACCTGAGGGGGTCTGTTTCATATATCCTTCGCAGTGACTTTTGAGTTCGTTGAACATCTTCTTATATACAGGGTCACCGTTGGGATCATTAATTTCTGCTCTGATTTTTGCAAATTTTTCTTCTGTGAATATGAGACGGGGATGATGATTGTTCGGATGATTTGCCACAATCTTTGCAGTCATTTCTGCACCGGTTACGTCATCAAACATGAAACTTTCACAAAGATTTCTCATAAACTTCATGTTGCCTACCCAGTCAAGGTCCTTTGAGTGGTCATTGTCACTATAGATAATAAGACCGTTATCTTCTTCGTGGAAGAACTGACCGAAAAATTCACAAAGATCCTTTGCGGGAGCATAGAACACATTGCCTGCTCCGACATCAGCGGGACACATGAGTGTTTTTTCAACTCCGTCAACAATACAAGTACGTTTGCCGTTAAAAAGTTTCACGGTTTTTCCTTTAGCGGTGAATGTTGCACTTGAATCTGCAGGATCCCAGGATGCTGTTCCGCCAAGACTTTCTGTGAACGCCTTCACGGGTACCATCTTAACTTCACCGTTTTTATAGGGAACGATTTCGTCGTTTTGTGATATGTATACCTGCTGACCTTTAACAAGTGTGGAATCTTTTCCAATATACATTGCACTAAGGTCATATTTTGCTGCATAGGGGTCTGAAGTTGAAGTTGATGCATTTGGTGTGGTTTCCTCTTCTGACTGTTTTATTTCTTCCATAGTATATGCTCCTGTGTATACAGAAATATTATCAAGATCAACCGTACTTTCACCTGAGGGTGAACGCATATGGAATCTCCACTTTGAAGGAGAACATTCGCCAATGGGATGATCAAGAACTCTCCATTTATTGTTGAACTTAATGTTCATCATTCCTGCCTTACAGTCAAGTTCCACAACAATCGTGTACCACATATTGAGAGCATAGTTACCGATTGCCACACCGTTATGGGTTGTGATTGTTCCGTTGGGGTTGATATCTAAAATAAAAATATCATTTCCGCCATCGTCCATAAAATAGAGCCATTTGGCAACAGGGCCGTAGTCACGGAATCTCATATCAAACTGAAACACAAACTTGCCGGTCATTGCCTCACCGAAAGTTCCGTCAAGGTGGGCATCGCTTGTGGTGTTAACCGTCATGGCAAAATATTTGTTGCCGGTTTCGTCTTCTTCAAGTTTCCAGAGGTTTCCTTTGGCTGCACCGCCGTAATCTCCAACGGTTGAAGCGCCTTTTGTGTAAGACTGGAAATTGTCTGACGCAATAACTTTTCTCGCAGTTTCTTCTGCGGCAATTCCCATAGTAGAAAAACTTGATACAATGAGAGCTGCTGTCAGAAAAGAACTTACAATTTTCCTGATGTTTTTGAACATTCTTTGTTCCTCCTTTTAAATTTATACAGTAATCTATTAAGACATTCTACGTGTTTTTTGCGGCATATCTGTTGAAATTCGTTGCGAAGTTTCTTAATAATTATAACTGATTGAATTTATGTAATTTTAATGTAAATAAATTCTATCATACCAAAAGAATTTTTTAAAGTATAATTCTACGCAAAAAAAGTATTCGTTTTTTTCGATTTATTATATTCGTTTTTTTCGATTTATTATTAAAATGATACTTGTAAAACATGCCGGAATTCACATACTGACTGCACACTTATATTAGAATATCAGTATACCTTAAAACAAGATATTGTTCAACAGGTTTTTGTTGGATTTACCGCCAAACCGCGCATTTTCGTTACTTTCGTCAAAAAAGTTGAGTATTTTTGTTAAAAACCACAAAATTTTAAGGTTTTTGTGCAAATTAACCAATGAATGGTTTTTTAATTGTGCGTATACATGGATTTTTTAGTAATTTTTACCATTTTGTACGCACATTTTTGTTTCATGATGATTTCACAGGCGTTTCTTTTTCGTAATGAATGCACGCAAGTTTTTGTGAAACGATTCACAAACCCGCTGTCATTTTAAAAATTTCAACTTTTAGTTGAAATCCCATAAGATACACTTGCAGTATATGATGTATTCGGGTTACTTTTACCACAGGGTGCAGATTCTGCCTGGTTTTCTATGTGTTTTGACAAATTCATTATTTTATGTTAGTATATGTATTATCAAAATTACAGGAGACAAACATAATGGAAAGTAAAAAGAGAGTTACAATAAAAGATATTGCAAATCATCTGGGTGTTTCCTACGGTATTATCAACAAAGCCATAAACAACAAAAGCGGAATCTCAGAGGCAATGAAAAAGAAAATCCTGGATGCGGCAGACGAACTTGGCTATAAGGTGAACAAAGTTGCCCAATGCATGGCAAGGTCAACAATTGTAATCGGAGTTGTCATTCCAACCAATCCGCCGGAGCAGTATTCCGTTGCCAAAAAAGCAATTGACAAAGAGTTTGAACGGCTTATGGATTATAATGTCAGGGCTATTTACTACAAAGTTAAAAACGTCAACTCAGTACGTGAAATAGGACTTGCTTTCAAAAAGTGTGTGAAAGACAATGTTCACGGTATTGTTATGTATGCCGTTCCTCCCTTTGGAATGGATCAGGTTTTAAATGAACTTGAGGGCACAGACATTAAAGTTACCATTATCGGACACCCCTCACTGGATAGTGAAAAAATCATCTGTTCAGTACATACCGACGCCTACCGTTCCGGTCAGATTGCTGCTCATATGATGGCGCTTATGGCACCTCTTGAATCAAACATTATCGTTTTTGTAAGCAACAAAAACGATCCGGAGCACAGGCTCAAAGTTGAAGGATTTATAAGTGTTTCGGAAAAATTCCGTATGCACGTTAAACACATTAATGTTGTGGGAGTTTTTGAAACTCTTGACAGTTACGATATAATGAATCAGATTCTCAAAAATTCAAACAGTTTAAATGAACATATAAGGGGTATATACTGCACTACATCAAATCTTATTGCAGCCTGCGAATACATCCGTGACAAGGGTGAAGATATCAAAATTGTAGGTTCAGACATCAACCACCATTCTGTTGAATTTATTAAAAACAGAATTCTTGACTGTGTAATATATCAGGATACTAAAGAACTTGTAACAACCGCAATTAAAGCAATGTATGAATATCTTGCAGAACATAAGGAGCCCTCAAAAGCAATTGAAATCTGCCCTCAGATTGTTATAAGTTCCAATATTGACGGTATTTATAAGGAAGATATTGAGGAAGATTAGTGATACATTACATGTTTCCTGCATTATGAAAATTCACTTGAATACAAATATTCCAAACCCGGATTTTCCGGGTTTTTTATTATATAAAGGTTATTATCTTTCCCAGCTTTCTACAATTATTATACACTATCAAATTATACATTTGCTATAGCCTGAGATGTTTTGTTGTGTGTCCCTGCTTGACATCTCAAGTGTCTGTTTTTTACATTTTACACAGATTTTGCACCATTGGATATTAGGTACACATTCATTTTACAAAAAATATAATGTAGTTTCCACTGTTTTTTTGCGATTATATAAAAAATATTACAGAAATTTTGCATTGGATTTTTGCAATTAATACTTCCAAAATATATCCTGCAAAAGCAGCATATTAATTATTATATCATGGGGAAATATTCAATTCAATATGAAATTAGCGACACAATGGACAAAAACGACTTTTGGGATGTTTTTGTGAACCCAGAGTTTAACTCACTGATTGATTTTCAATCAGTGAGAATGAAATGCACCTGAAGGTGCATGAAATGAAACCTTCGGTTTCATGATATACTGCTTCGCAGCATGAAATGTCTGCTATGCAGACATTATGGAAAAAACTCGCTTTGGCGAGTTTTAACTTTAATGAATTCCAAAGGAATTCATATCATGACAACTGCGTTGTCATTTCATGGCGGAGCCATTTCATGTGCCGAAAGGCACATTTCATTCGGTGAGTTTGTAAAACAAACTCACCGCTAAACTCCCATTTATCATTCCACGAAAAAACCTCTTCCTGACAAGTTTCAAGAAGAGGTTCTTTGTCTAAAGATATTTAGGATGGATTTTATAATTATTATTTGTGTAAAACAGATTCTTTAAAATCTTGCTCTGATTTTTACTCTGATTCGTTTTCTCTTATTACATCTGCCACATAATTTGAAAACTTCTCGCATTTTTCTTTTGTTTCTGCTTCAACCATAACCCTTAAAAGGGGTTCTGTTCCGCTTTTTCTCACCAATATTCTGCCGTTCCCGGAAAGTTCATTTTCTATTTTTTCTTTTGCTTTTTGCACATTCGGATTAGACAGTGCCGCATTTTTATCTTTTACTCTCACGTTCACCGTAAGTTGGGGATAGAGGGTGAATCCATCAGACAGTTTTGATGAGGGGCATTTGCTTTCAATGAATGTTTCCATAATTTTAAGAGCAGTTATGAGTCCGTCACCGGTTGAAGCAAATTTTGAAAAGATTATGTGCCCCGATTCTTCTCCGCCAAGGCAGAATCCGCCTTTGGTCATTGCCTCGTACACAAATTTATCTCCCACATCTGTCACCTGACATTCAATTCCCATTTCTTCCAGACTTTTGAAAAGTCCAAGGTTTGACATGACAGTTGCAGCAATAGTATTCTTTTCAAGTTCGCCCTTTTCTTTCATATATTTTGAACAGAAATACAAAATGTGGTCACCTGTTAAAACCTTGCCGTCGCTATCCACTGCAAGACATCTGTCAGCATCGCCGTCAAAGGCAAATCCAATGTCAAGATTTTCCTTTTTCACAAGTTCACACAACGATTCAATATGGGTTGAGCCGCAGTTTTCATTGATGTTGATGCCGTCGGGTGAATTTCCGATACAATAGGTTTTGGCTCCCAGAGTGTCAAATATGCTTTTTGCAAGCATCCATGTGCTTCCGTTTGATGAATCAAGACCTATGCGCAAATTCTTATAAGAGTGTCTTGCAAGGGAGATAATATAGCCTGTATATCTGTTTCTGCCCTCTGAATAGTCAACGGTTCTTCCGATATCTTTACCAAGAGCAAGGGGAATTTCGGGAATTTCGCCGTCAATATACTTTTCTATTTCGTCCAAAATTGCCTCAGACATTTTTTCGCCTTTGGAATTTATGAGTTTTATGCCGTTATCGTAATAGGGATTGTGGCTTGCAGATATCATCACGCCAAAATCAAAATCTTCCGTTCTTGCAATATATGAAACAGAGGGAGTTGTGGTAACGTGAAGGAGATATGCATCAGCGCCCGATGATGTCAGACCTGCGCAAAGGGCATATTCAAACATATAACTTGAGCGTCTTGTGTCCTTTCCGATAACCGCTTTGCATCTATGCTCTTTTCCATAGTACCAGCCAAGATATCTTCCTATTTTAAAGGCGTGCTCCGCTGTGAGAGTCTTGTTTGCTTCGCCTCTGAATCCGTCTGTACCAAAATACTTTCCCATTTCTTTTCCTCCTTTTTTGCTATAAAAGAAACCACGCAGAGTTTTTTGCCGGATAAGATGTATATCAAATCACGCCTCAGGCTCAGCGTGCAGATTTTTCCTGCTTTTTAACTATATTATTTTCATCCTTGAATATGGATTTTTCCTCAATAAATCCTCTCACTCTTGAAAGAGGATATATTATTGAATCTTTTCCTATCACAGATCCGGGGCAAAGAACACTTCCGCAGCCAACTTCGGTAAAATCACCTACAATTGCACCAAATTTTTTGAGATTAGTCTCTATTTTTTCGTCTTTGCATTTTATTGTAACGAGTGTTTTATCGCTTTTCACATTAGACGTTACCGCCCCTGCGCCAAGGTGAGACCTATAGCCAAGGATGGAGTCCCCCACATAATTATAGTGGGGAATCTGAACATTATCAAAAATTATGGAATTTTTCATTTCTGTGGAATTACCCACAACACAGGATTTGCCGATTAAAACTGAGCCTCTTATGAATGCCGAGTGCCTGATTTCAGAGTCTTCGCCAACAATACAAGGCGCATCAATAAAGGCCGTTGGTGCAACTTTGGCGCTTTTTGCCACCCACACATTTTCTTTTATTTCATCATATATGTTTTTATCAAGGCTTTTTCCCAAAGATGTGACAAATTCTTTGATATCGGGAAGTGCATCCCACACTTTTTCATATCCACTTAAAAAATCTCCCGCCATACTCTTTGAGAGATCAAAAAAATTCAACGCATTAAAAATATTTATCATTCCTTTCGAGCATAATCTTCCCTGATTTTCAATCATTTTTGGAAGATAGTGCAAGTTTTGAGTAACTATGTACAATGATAAAGCAATTTTGTCAATTTGTCAATAGTTTCCGAATTTATTTTACCTATAAATTTTATGCAGTTTTATGAAAAATATTTATTTTAAAGAAAAATATAAATTGTTTTTCTCTCCATTAAAAAATGCCGGTCGGAATCTGTTTCCGATCGGCATCTTAATTTCACCGGATTTTTTTACTGAATTCTTATTTCCTGTTTTTTAATAACAAAATGTATAAACAAAATGTTGACAATCATTATAATCAAAGATACAAAGGAAAGGAATTGCTGTCCGTACATGGGTATTCCCATAAAAACATTTCCGTTTGCCTGAATATAGGAAAGTATTTTCCCTGCCACAAGGGCTGTGGAAAATCCCAAACTTCCGCTGATTGCAGTTTTTATCGCCATGGCATATACAAAATATTTCTGATCCACATAACTGTAGGTTATATTGAAAGAATTCTGATTGGTGCCTGCAAAACTCATATTGTAGAAGATGCTGTAGACTATAATTCCCCACCTTGTTGAATTTGTGGTAAAGACAAGAGCCAGAAGTCCGACTGATTCCAAAATATATCCAAGTCTCAATCCGTCAGCAAAACTTGTTTTGTCAGAGTATTTTCCAAAGGGAACAGAAACCAGAATTCTTCCTGCATTTGCCACCATATTTATGACCTGAATTGCAGTAACGCTATAGAGAAGATCCACTGTTTTGAAAGTTGCTATGAACCCTAATGAAAAATATCTTGAAATACTCACAAGCGTTGTCATAATTATGACATTTCTGAAACTTTTGTTCCCGAAGGTGTTTTTCATTATGTCCCCGAAAGGAACTTTTTCACCTTTATCCTCTTTTACCTCAAAGTCTCTTTTTATGTACGAAAGGGATATGAAATTTAAAACAGCAATAACAAGAATTGATATGGCAATAAACAAAAATGCACCGCGTATATTGTCAAGCCCTTCAAAATGGTCAACAATGGCACCTGCTGTAAGGGTGAATATGATTCCCGAAACCAAAGATACGATTTCTCTCACCGCAGAAAACCTTCCCCGCCGCCTGGGGGAAACAAAGGAATTTGCCCATCTGAAAAGATAGGGTGAAACAAGTTGAATGGATATCTGTGCCGTGAGCATAACTCCCATTACCACAAAGGGTTTTGCCCCATCTGACACAGGCAGAAAAGGAAGCATAAATAAAGATGCATACATCGCCATACTTATCATCTGACCGAGGATGGTAACAGATTTATGCTTTCTTGGGTTAACATTCAAAACCATTGTGAGAAGTTGAAACAAAAAAGCAACATTTACGAGAGAAGAAATTATTCCGATCATAGCATCACTTATGCCCATATGAGTGAGAAGTTTTGCTAAAAATACATCCCCTGCAAGAATTGTCACAAAATATTCAAAAGTTGACTGAGCAATATACATCACTCTCGACCGCTTGTATTCACGGGAATCAAACTTGTTTTTATCAACAGTATCCATATGTCCGCACCTCTTTAAAAGTTTGTATACCAAACATTCCATCTTTCGCCAATGTATAGAATACCACATATTTTTAAAAAGTAAATAGACAAAACCGTCATCTTCTTGGAATTTTTACCTCAGTATATGATTGTTCTGCCTTGCAATTTTTTTGAAATGTTTTGGCTTTCAAAAATTAACATGACTAAAAATATATTTATTTTCTTCGAAAAACATTGACAAAAGGGAAAATAAAGGATATAATATCAAAAGATGTTGATTTTTCAACATCTCAAATTGTCGAAATGCATAAAATTAACTACAGACAAAATTTCAGGTCTGCAGATATGCCAAAATCCAGAAATCCAGGAGGAAAAAATGACTGACTTATCCGGACTCATACACACAACCTGTGAAAAATTTGCCAAAAGAAATGCTTTTATGCTGAAAGAAAACAAAAAAATTTTCACTGTTACCTTTGAAGATTTTGAAAAAAGAATCATCCGTACGGCAACAGGGCTTAAAAAAAGAGGAATTACAGACTGCAATGTCATCATCAGCGGAAAAAATTCCTATGAATGGGTGGTATCATTCCTTTCTGCAATTTATGCAGGATGCGTTGTTGTTCCCCTTGATGCATCACTGCCTGCGGAAGAATACAGCCGTATAGTAAAAAGAAGTGATGCAAAAGCAATCTTGTTTTCACCCGACATTGAAGAAAAATGTCTTTGTCAGGAAACAGAAATAAAAATCCCCTTTACCGAAATTGAATCTTTGGAAGAAGAGGGCAATTTTGAACTTCCCAAAAAGATGAGTGATGACCTTGCAATCATTCTTTTCACCTCAGGAACAACCGCAAATTCAAAAGCGGTTATGCTCTCACACAAAAACTTTGTGTCAAACGTGGAAAGTCTTTCAAAGTGGGAAGACTTCAGAGCGGAAGACAGATATCTTGCACTTCTCCCCTTCTTCCACGCCTTTGGAATCACAGGCTTTTTAGTATACTTCTACCATGGTGCATGCACTGCTTTTTGCGAAGGTCTGAGAATCAAAAAAGCCTTCACAGACTATACCATCACTGCCTTTGTTGCAGTTCCTCTTATTCTTGACAAAATGAAAGCAAACATTTTGTCACACATCGAAAAAACAGGCAGAGGTAAAAAATTTAACTTTGCAAGAAAACTTTCGGGATTTTTAAGAAAATTCGGAATTGACATAAGACGAAAACTTTTTGGCGAAATCCACAAACAACTGGGTGGAGGAATCCGCCTTATCATCACCGGCGCTGCCGCAATTTCAAAGGAAACTGCAGACTTTTATAATGACATCGGCATGACTCTCATTCAGGGCTACGGACTTTCTGAAACAGCCCCCGTACTCTCTGCCGAAAATCCCGAAAATATGCGTGCAGGCTCTGTTGGCAAAGCGCTTCCGGGAGTTGAGGTCAAAATCTTTGAGCCGGACGATGAGGGCATTGGCGAAATTATTGCAAAAGGCCCCAATATCATGCTTGGCTACAAAGACGAACCCTCACCCATATATGACGGATATTTCCACACAGGAGACATTGGAAGAATTGACTCTGACGGATACATATTCATCTGCGGTCGAAAGAAAAACGTTATTGTTCTTCCAAACGGCGAAAACGTGTTCCCCGAAGAAATTGAATCCAAAATCAATGAAATTGAGGGAGTTTTGGAATCTGTTGTGTATATGACAGGCGAAAAGGCTGTTATCGGCGCAAAAGTTGTGTATGACGAAGAACTTACAAACACAGAAAAAATCGGTGTGGAAATTGAAGAAATCAATAAGACTTTGGCAGAATTCAAGAAAATCAGAAAAATTGAATATACTGTTGAAGAGTTTGTAAAAACATCTACAGGAAAGATTAAACGCAACCTCATATGATATTATCGCATAATTATACATAGTATAGAAAGCCAACCGTAAAAATCGGTTGGCTTTTTATGTTCTCATTTCATAAAACTGTTTTACCTGTCTTTTCAAAAAATTCTTTTGCCTCGGCATTTACCCTTTTTAAATCTTCATACAAAGATGTTTTCTCACCTGTTTGCGAAATGGGGTGATTGTGCCACCACCCTCCTGTATAGCACGCCCACATAAAGGTTTTTGCACCATATTTTATGGCATTTAAAATCTGAAATCTCATCTGCTCCAAAGATATGACTTTCTTCTTATCAGATGAACTCACCTGCCCCACAACCCACATTTCTTTTCCGTATTTTTTGCACGCATCTGACACAATGGAAAGATTTTCAAGGTACAAATCTGTGTTTTCGCAGGAATAGGGATAGTGGTCAAAACACACATAGTCAAGAGGAACGGTTTGGCAGTATCTTTCTATATATTCTCTGTAAGTTTTGCATCCCCACTGCCTTTGCCTTTCGCTTTCGTCAGATGTTGCATACACTCCGTAGTTGGCGTATAAATTTGTGTAGGGAAAAGGTGTGATATTTTTTGTTTCAAAGAGGTTTACTATTTTTTCAAGATAAGGAAAATCCTTTGATGAAATCTCGTCTCCCATATCAATTCCCCAAACTGCACTATGATGAACATATTCATCAAGTGCAGTTTTATATTTTCCCAAAGGACAACTCTTTTCCATCTCACCGCTTTTTTCACCGTCTCCGCCCCACCAATGAGGAAGAACATCCGAGAGAATTGCACCAATTGAGTATTTTTCAAAAAGGTCAAGGGTTTTTATGTCATAATTCATAGAGACAATGAAATCTATCATTGCCTCTTTAATGTCTTTTATGTGGTTTTCTGTTCTTGAATACGGTCTTAAAATATATGCACCGATTTTTAAACTGTTCATCCGTAAATCCTATCCTTTATTGCCCTGAAGTTTTCTTCGGATGTCCCATATTTTTGTGAAGGAATATTAAACGGCGGACGAAGTTTCCCATCGGGATCAAATCTGTCCATGCCACCCAAAAGACCATGGTGGTCTGTTCCGCCTGAAATGTAGAGATTGTATTTTTTTGCAATTTTTTCTGCCTCATAAGAGTCTTCGTCATTAAGGTCTGGGTGCCACACTTCAATACCTTTAAGCCCCATTTTCACAAGATCCGGAACAAATTGAAGTTGATTTTTGGGGTGAGCAATTGTTGCAATTCCTCCTGCATTGTTAATAAGTTCAATAACCTCATGAACCTCCCAGATTCTGCTTGGCATAATGTCATATACAAACTGATTTTCAGGGCCATAACCAAAAGCAGTTTTTCTGAAATTGTCATAGTCTTTCATTGTCACGTCTCCCTTTTTCAAAAGGGTTCTGAACACATGATCAACACAAAGCCACTCAACACCGGGATTGGCTCTTTTAACATCTTCCCAGTCTATTCCCTCTATGATGCCTTTTTCAATATCAATGTCAAAGAGAGTTTTTGTTCTGAAAGTTTCCCTTTCAGCCATAAGACGACAGTATTCTCTTATGCCCTTGTCATTTATATCAAAATCAAGGCCTGTTATGTGAAAGTGGTCATCACCGACACAGGTAAATTCTATTCCTGTGATATATTCCATGCACATTCTTTTGCATGCATCAATATATTCTTCAATTCCGCTCATGGCATCGTGGTCTGTGAGAGCAACTGCCCCATACCCTTCGCCTCTTGCCATTGCAACAAGTTCTGTGGGGGTAAATTCACCGTCGGAATGAATCGAGTGCATATGAAGATTTGCATATAGTTTTTTAAAGTTTTCCATTTATATTCTTCCTTTATGTATTATTTTTCTGACACATCAAAATTCCAGTTCATCTCTGAAATATCCTCTTGTGTCTGCTCTTTTTCCAAACTTGTCACCTATGGACACTCTCACAAAAATCGCTCTTTCATCAATTTCAAAATCTGCTGACGTGACTGTTTCACCATCTTTTGCATAAACTTTTTTGGGCGACTTACTGCCTGTGTACACTATGATATTATCAACAGGAGAACACTCAATGTGAATTTTTCTGCCATCCATTGAAACTTCTTTGAAAGTAGGCCCCATTGATGAATACATTTCTCCCTTCTCCATTGCCTCAAAAATGTAATCATAGGTAAATTCCTTTGGCATAATCATCGTGAATCCGCCATAGGAATCACACTTTGGATGGTCATCGGGATAGCCATTGTGATTGTCATCTGCACTGTGGCAGAAAACTTTTTTTCCGTTATACAAAAGTTTGTTATAGAGATTTGCGTTATATTCAACGGCATTTGATTTGTATGCAGAATAGTTGCACATTTCCATGCTGAAAAAACCTTCATACTGCATTATGCTTTTTTCATCTTCCATCGACCAGCAAGGGTGATTGTAGGCAACAATATATCCGTTTTCTTTTGCTTCTTTTATAAACTGATTGATATATGAAACACTGTATTCTCTTGTGACCTGAGAGCCTTTTTTTATCAAGCTTTCCTTTCTCTCTTCTGACAAATACTTACAATAAGGCGCATTATAACATATGATGGTTTCATCTTTCGAATCTCTGGCAAAAAGATTCAGATGTGTTTCTTTTTCGTACAAGTCATAAGCTGCGTTTTTGTCTTTTCTTATGTATGCCTCATAACCCGTTACGGTTATAAATTCTTCATCGTCAAGATATGAATGAGACTTTGGACACTCGTGGTCTGTTATGGACAGAATTGAATATCCTTTTTTCTTGTACATATCTTTTAATTCCCTTGGTGTTCTTTTTCCGTCGGAAAAGGTGCTGTGACAGTGAAGATTTGCTTTGTACTGCTTCTTTTTTGGGGAAATGAGATATATCATATACCCAACCTCCTTTATTGCCTCTTTAAATTATACTCTCATAACATGAATTAATCAAGCAAAATAAAAAATTATCAAAAAATAAAGCAAAAAGTGACAAAGAGAGTCTCAGGGAAATATAATTGTTGATTTTATTTTTCTTTTGGTGTATCATAATTATATCATTAAGACATAAAGGAATTTATGGAGGTCAGACGTGAAAACAACTGTAAAAGAAATATATTCAAGCCCCGAAACTTTCAGCGAAAAGGAAGTTAAGATATCAGGATGGATAAGGACTATCCGTTCATCCAATGTTTTTGGGTTTATCGAAATTAACGACGGAACTTTTTTCAAAAATATACAGGTGGTTTTTGAAAAGGATATAATAGAAAATTATCGCGAAATTGCATCAATGAACGTGGGTGCTTCCCTTAACATATGTGGCACGCTTGTTCTTACCCCTGATGCAAAACAGCCCTTTGAAATTAAAGCAAAGGAAATTGAGATTGAAGGCCTTTCATCACCTGATTATCCTTTGCAGAAAAAAAGACATTCTTTTGAATTCCTGAGGACAATTGCCCATCTTCGCCCCCGCACAAACACCTTCAGCGCAGTTTTCAGAATACGCTCTCTTGCAGCCTTTGCCATTCACAAATTCTTTAATGAGCGCAGATTTGTTTATGTTCATACACCAATCATCACCGCAAGCGACTGTGAGGGTGCGGGAGAAATGTTTAAGGTCACAACTCTTGATATGAATTCTCTTCCCCTGTCAGATAGCGGCGAGGTGGATTTTTCCGGGGACTTTTTCGGAAAGAGTGCAAATTTAACTGTCAGCGGACAGTTAAATGCGGAAACCTATGCCCTTGCATTCAGAAACATATACACCTTTGGGCCCACTTTCAGAGCAGAGAATTCAAACACCACCCGTCACGCAGCAGAGTTTTGGATGATTGAGCCTGAAATTGCATTTTCCGACCTTTCAGACGATATGGCTCTTGCGGAAGATATGCTTAAATACGTCATTAACTATTGCCTTGAAAACGCTCCCGAAGAAATGGAATTTTTCAATTCATTTGTGGACAAGGGGCTTATTGAAAGACTAAAAAATGTTGCAAACTCGGACTTTGGAAGAATCACATATACAGAGGCTATTGAGATTTTAGAAAAAAACAACGACAATTTTGACTTCCCTGTTCATTGGGGAAGCGACCTTCAGACAGAGCACGAAAGATATCTGACAGAGGTTGTGTTCAAACGCCCTGTCTTTGTAACAGATTATCCAAAGGAAATCAAAGCCTTTTATATGAGACTCAATGACGATGGAAAAACCGTTGCCGCAATGGATTGTCTTGTGCCGGGAATCGGCGAAATCATCGGCGGAAGCCAGAGAGAAGAAAGAGAAGATGTTCTCATTGAAAGAATGAAAGAGATGGGACTCAAAAAAGAAGACTACTCCTGGTATCTTGAACTCAGACGTTTCGGCGGTACAAAACACGCAGGTTTCGGCCTTGGATTTGAAAGAGCGGTTATGTATCTTACGGGAATGTCAAACATAAGAGACGTTATTCCTTTCCCCAGAACCGTGGGAAATGCGGAATTTTAAAAAAGGATAAGATAAAAACATACGCCCATTTTAAAGATTTGTTTTCTTTAAAACGGGCGTCTATTATTTTTCTGCACTTTGCGGTGCGTTCACTTTTTGGAAGTCTGAAGACAATCAAAAACGGACGCAGACAAGGAAACGTGAAGCAGGCAGTACTTTTACCTTATAAAAGGTTTCCAAACCGGATTTTCAGCGGAAGATTTCGCTTGACCTTCGTTAAAATGCTCTCAAATCCATAAAAAGGATTTGCTGTGCTTTCGCCTCGTTCAAACGAAAATCTTCTCGTTGAAAATTCCTTACTGCACAATTCATATTCATCTTATATACTATTGCTAATACCACATCAATAATTTTTCCGGTTCAGAAACCTTTTATAAGGATACGGCAATGAGCGTTTCCGAAGTAAGCAAAGTGCCTAAATTCTGTTTTTGGCTTATTGCCAAAAACTACATAAAAAATCACGCCCATTTTAAAGATTTAGTTTCTTTAAAATGAGCGTCTATTATTTTTCTGCACTTTGCGGTGCGTTCGATTTTTGGAAGTCTTCCTACACTCTTTCGTGGAATGTTCGTGATATTACCTCCAGTTGCTGTTCTTTTGAAAGCCTGTGGAAGTTCACCGCATATCCCGAAACCCTTATGGTGAGCATAGGATATTTATCGGGGTTTTCATAGGCTTCAATAAGCATATCACGGTTTAAAACATTAACATTAAGATGCTGTGCACCCTGACAGAAATATCCGTCAAGAATGTTCACAAGGTTGTCCACTCTCTCAGTCTTGGTTTTTCCAAGAGCCGAGGGAACAATGGAGAATGTGTTGGAAACACCATCCTGACAAACATCTTTGTAGGGAATTTTCGCAACAGAGTTAAGAGATGCCAATGCCCCTGATTTGTCTCTTCCATGCATCGGGTTTGCACCGGGAGCAAGAGGTTCGCCCTGTTTTCTTCCGTCGGGGGTTGTGCCTGTCTTTTTGCCGTACATAACATTACTTGTAATGGTGAGGGCAGAAAGGGTGTGTTTTGCATTTCTGTAGAGTTTATGCTTTTTAAGTTCTGAACTGAACTTTTTAACAATGTCAACTGCAAGCATATCCACGCGGTCATCGTCATTTCCGTATTTGGGAAAATCTCCGACAGTTTCATAATCTGTTACAATACCGTCTTCATTTCTTATGGGAAGAACTTTTGCATATTTTATGGCAGAAAGACTGTCAGCGGCAACAGAAAGGCCTGCAATTCCAAATGCCATAAGTTTTTCGGGATCTGTGTCGTGAAGAGCAAGTTGACTTGCTTCGTAGGCATATTTATCATGCATATAATGAATGATATTATTTGCTTTAACATACATTCCTGCAACAAATTCCATCACTTTTTCATAGTTTTCCCAAACTTTTTCATAGGAAAGAACATCATCGGTTATGGGTTCTATTCCGGGGACAACTTTCACTCCCGTGATTTCATCAACTCCGCCGTTTATTGCATAAAGGAGACTTTTTGCAATGTTGCATCTTGCACCAAAGAACTGCATCTGTTTGCCCATTCTCATTGCAGATACACAGCAGGCAATTGCATAGTCATCGCCGTAGAGAGGTCTCATAACAGTGTCGCTTTCATACTGAATGGAATCTGTTTTAATTGAAATCTCTGCACAGAACTTTTTGAAGTTTTCAGGAAGATTTTCATCCCAGAGCACCGTAAGATTTGGTTCAGGGGATGTACCGAGATTTATGAGGGTGTGAAGATATCTGAAAGATGTTTTTGTAACAAGGGCTCTTCCGTCAAGCCCCATACCGCCCACAGATTCAGTCACCCATGTGGGATCTCCGCCGAAAAGTTCGTTATATTCAGGTGTTCTAAGGTGTCTTATGAGACGGAGTTTTATTATGAGTTGGTCAACAAGTTCCTGCGCTTCTTCTTCCGTGATGATTCCTGCTTCCAAATCTCTTTGAATGTATATGTCAAGGAAAGTTGATGTTCTTCCGATACTTGTTGCAGCACCGTTATTCTCTTTTGTTCCTGCAAGATATGCAAGATAGAGATTCTGAACTGCCTCTTTCGCCGATACCGCAGGCTTTGTGATGTCAGCGCCATAAGTCTGGGCCATACGTTCAACTTCTTTCAAAGCCTGTATCTGCATATTAATTTCCTCACGAAGTCTTATGTTGGAATCTGTCATATCACCCTCAAGTTTTTTGAGGTCGTTTTGCTTGTCTTCAATGAGTCTTTCGGTTCCATAGAGAGGAACTCTTCTGTAGTCACCGATAATTCTTCCTCTGCCGTAGGCATCGGGAAGACCTGTTAAAAGTCCTGCACTTCTTGCAAGTCTCACCTCTGTGGGATATGCATCAAAAACTCCCTGATTGTGAGTTTTTCTGTATTGTGCAAAGTGAGAATGAATGTCTGCATCCAGAACGTAGCCGTATTTATCAAGACATTGCTGTGCCATTCTCATTCCGCCATAGAGGTTTACCATTCTCTTTAAGGGAGCATCTGTCTGAAGTCCCACAATTGTTTCATTTTCTTTATCAATGTAGCCGGGAGCAAAGTTACATATGCCGGAAATTCTTTTTGTTTCCACATCATAAACCCCGCCGCGTTTTCTCTCTTCCATCAGAAGTTCAACGCATCTGTCCCAGACTTTTTTTGTTTTTTTGCTGGGGCCGGACAGAAACTTGCCTGTGCCTTCATAAAGAGTGTAGTTATTCTGTATAAAATCACGGACATTTATTTCCGTTTGCCATATTCCGCCGTTAAACTCTTTTCTCTCTTTCATAGCGTTTTTCCTCCAAAGTATTTTTTTCTGAAAAATTCACACTTCTCCTTGTCCATCGCATCGGTTTTTTCCAAAGGAGGATTAATTCCAAGTGCCTTATACTTATATTCTCCCATTTTGTGAAAAGGAAGAAGTTCAACATCCTTATAAAAAGGAATCTCGTTTTCTATGTAAATTTTAAGATTTTTCATATATTCGTCTGTGTCATTTATTCCGGGGACAACAACCTGCCTTATGATTGTTTCGGGTCTGACTCTTTTTAGTGCTTCAATAAAATTTTCACACTCTCCCATTTCCCTCTGACACATTTTTTTGTAGGAGTTCTCATCTGTTGCTTTAACATCAAAAAGAACAAGATCGCAAAGTTCTAAAATTTCATCATATCCACCCACACCCACACCTGATGTGTCAAGACAGGTGTGAATTTTTTCTTCTTTGCATTTTTTTAAGATTTCCAGAAGAAAATCCCTTTGTAAAAGAGGTTCTCCTCCCGAAAATGTGACTCCCCCTCCGCTTCTTTCAAAATAAGGCCTGAAGCGAAGAATTTTTTTTAAAAGATCATCAGATGAAATTTCGCTTCCATCCGACATATCCCAAGAATCGGGATTGTGACAAAAAAGGCATCTCAGGGGGCAACCTTTAAAAAACACTACAGTTCTTATGCCGGGGCCGTCCACAAGCCCCATAGATTCAATTGACAATATCTTTCCTTTTGCCATATTAACCCCCAAAAAAAAGCCGCCACAGGGCAATTTCTGTCTGCCCAGACGGTCGGCTACCAAAGGTCATACTCCCCTGCAGGTATTTCTGCATAATCCGTCAGTTGTATGACATCTGTATTATATAATACTTTACATATTTTGTCAACACCTATTTTTTTAAAAAATCACAATATATTGTGGTGTAAACATAAAAATAACACAATATGTGCAAATTATAACAATAAATATGTGCATATATACATAATTTAAAAGAACAGGGCACCAAAAATTTGTTAATTACATCTATCATTAATCTTTCATTCTCAAAATGTGCTACATTGCACAGCTCATGTTTATATGGTATAATAATTGGTATAATAAATGGTAACAATCCGGTAAAAGTCATTTATAAGGAGTCTGTGTCATGTTTATAGCTTTTGCAGTTCTTATAACACTGTCGGTGTTGTCCGCATTGAGCCTGTATATTGCCTATAGGCTTTATCAGGGACTTAATGCGTTTTTCCCGAAACTTAATTTCAAACCCATTCTTGTAATCATCATTTTGTTTGCTTCAATTCTGGTGGTTGGGTTTGCACGCTCTATGATCCCGTTTCCACGAACCGTCGAACATATCCTCGCAATAATATGTGCCTACACTATGGGTGTTTTTTTCTATTTGCTGATGTTTACGGTGGCATCTGATCTGTTGATGATTATTTTTCGACTTTTGAAACTGTCATTTACAAACCACCGTCTTTACAAGGGAGTTATGACTGCAGGTGTTCTTGCTCTGACTCTTTGCACCTGCGTCTATGGTTTTTTTCACGCACTGCACATCAAGCACACATCCTACAACGTCTCTTTACAGGGAAAAAAGGATATTTCAGACCTGAATCTTGTTCTTATAAGCGATCTTCATCTCGGTGCTGTAGGCTCCGAAGGTCAGCTTGAAAAAACAGTAGAAAACATTAACGAAGAAAATCCCGATATCGTCTGCATTGCCGGAGATTTTTTTGATACAGATTTTGATTCTGTCCAAGACCCCGACAAAGCAATTTCGACTTTAAGAAAAATACGTTCCACATATGGCGTGTATGTTTGCCTCGGAAATCACGACGGCGGCAGTACCCATAATCAGATGTTGGATTTCCTTGAAAAAGCAAACATCCGTCTTCTTGATGATGATTACACAATCATAGATAACCGTCTCATACTCATCGGGCGACTTGACGCACATTCCATCGGCGGATACAATGGCAAGGAAAGAAAAGATCTTTCGTCTTTTTTTGAGAGAAAAGACAACTCCCTTCCTGTAATCGTCATGGATCACAATCCTTCACATATTCACGAATATGGCACCGAGGCAGACCTTATTTTGTGCGGTCACACCCACAAAGGAGCATTATTCCCCATAAGTCTTGTTACCGACCTTATGTATACAGTAGACTACGGTCATTACCAAAAAGACTCCGCAAGTCCTCACGTTATTGTCTCATCAGGTGTGGGGAACTGGGGAATGCCCATGAGAGTTGGCACGGATTGTGAGATAGTTACCGTAAACTTTTCTTGACTTTCGTCATATCCGAATGATATAATGACATACAATAAAAAAAGTAATCGGAGGTTTTTATGGAATTCGTTTTTCAGTTTCTCATTCTGGTAATAGGATTTGTTATGCTTGTTCGTGGTGCTGATTATTTTGTTGACGGTGCAGCCTCAATTGCGGCAAAATTCAAAATTCCTCAGCTTATAATCGGGCTTACCGTTGTGGCAATGGGAACAAGTGCCCCTGAGGCAGCCGTAAGCATTTCTGCCGCTTTCAAAGGAAGTGCGGATATTACTGTTGGGAACATCCTCGGAAGCAACATATTAAATGTTCTCGTAATTCTCGGACTGTCTGCCGTTATATGCACACTAACCGTTTCAAAATCTGTTATATATGTAAATCTTCCGATTATGATAGGCTCATCAGCTCTTCTTTTGGCTCTGGGTTATGACGGAACAATTTCACACATTGATGCAATTATCATATCTGCTTGCTTCCTTGGATTTTTAGCATATATGATTATAAGCGCAATACGTTCAAACCAAAGTGGTGAGGACATAAAGGAAATGACTGTGGCAAGATCTGTGATTCTGACAATTGTGGGTCTTGTACTAATAGTTTTAGGGAGTCGACTCACAGTTGACAGTGCAAGTTTCATTGCAAAAAAAATCGGTCTTTCGGAAAGATTTATCGGTCTTACCGTTGTGGCACTGGGCACATCACTCCCCGAACTCTTCACATCCGTGACAGCCGCAAGAAAAGGTAATGCCGATATTGCAATCGGAAATATCGTGGGAAGTAACATTTTCAATATCCTTTTTATTGTGGGTATTTCAGGAATAATAATACCTGTGCCCTATGACAAGGAGTTTATGTTCGATTCTCTTGTATCTCTTGGCACAAGCGTTCTTCTTTTACTTCTTACCTTCAGAAAAGGCGAACTCAAAAAATGGGGAGGAATACTTCTTCTCATGCTGTACGTTGCATATTTTGCCTGCATATTACGGTAGCCGTCGGAGATTCGGATAACTCCGTTCAGGTTAACTCTTGACAAACAATGACAAAAATGTGTATAATTAACTCATAAAATAGCTTTAAATATATGCTGTTATAATGAATTTAAAATCAAAGGAGAATTGCTATGTTTTGTGGAAATTGCGGAAAAAACTTAACAGAAGGCAGCGCTTTCTGTCCCGAATGCGGCACACCCATTAACACAAGTATGCCGGCTGAAGATTCTGCACCGGTTGAAAAACCTGCAGATAACGTAACTGTTCAGGACTCTCCCCAAGAACAAATCATTCAGGAAAAGAGCAACGGTGTTTCTGCTACCGAAGAGGTGGCACCACAGCAGACCGAACCTGTACAACAACAGGGGTATATACATTTTAACAATGGGGAATCGAATTTTGTTCCGGTGAAAAAAAGAAAAAAAGGTCTTAAGCTTTTTGCATCAATAGTTGCAGCTGTTCTTGTTGTTACAGTGGGGCTTTATGCATTTGCAGGTCCCTATATATCAAACTGGGTCAACAAGACATTCCGTTCAACCGAAGGCTATCTTGCATATGCTGTTGAAAACAGCGCAGAAAACCTTTCGGATAGTATCGGCACATTTGTCGATTTGTTAAGAAATACCCCAACCCTTCCTTTGAATGCATCGGCAAACTATGAAATCGAAATAGGAAAAGGGTTAAAGGATCTTATTAAAAGGGAAGCAGGAGCTGAAGCAGCATCCATAAGCTGGATTGACAAAGCAGGCATCGATGCAGATGTTTCCGTTACGGAAGATAGCATCGGAATGAATGCAAATGCATCCTTAAACGGTAAAGATATTATCTCATTTAATGAATACATAGACCTGAAAAACGGCGAACTTTTTCTGTCAATACCTCAGGTAACAGACGAATATGTAAGACTCGACATGGGATATGAATTTGCCGAATTTACTTCAATGTATTCTTCATTGCTTGAAGCCATTGAAACAATCGATAAGGTTATTCCCGACACAAAAGTGATTGAAAGAATAATTGAAAGATATGCTGTGGCCGTAGCTGAAAGCATTGACAAAGCAAAAGATAAGAGTGCAACCCTCAAAGCAGGTGGAGTATCTCAGAAATGCACACTTGTGACTGCCGAAATAAATGCAAAAACTCTGATTAAAATTGCAAAAGCCGTTCTCAAAGAAGCCAAAAATGACTCCGATATAAAGGGCATCATCAAAAATGTCTGCAACTCCTTCTCCGGTCAGATTCCTATGGATTACAAAACTATAATAGAACTTTATGACTCAGGAATTGAACAGGCACTTAAGGAAATGAACAATGTGGATCCCGACGACCTCGGCGACTTCTCATTTGACGTTCTTGTATGGATAAACAACAAAGGCGAAATCATCGGTTTCGGAATGGATATTCCCGATGCAAATGCTGAAATTAAAGTGGCTTCCGTGGAAAACGGAAACAAAATAGGTTCAGAAATCAGCATAGATGCTCAGGGACAGAAACTCATTATAGAGGGTTCAGGAACCAAAAAAGGCGACACCATAAATGCTGATTACAAAATAAGCTTTGGCGGCATGGATATTCTTGAAATGAAAGCGGAAAATGCCAACATAAAGAACCTCGACAAAGGTGTTGTAAGCGGAAAATTCACCCTTTCACTTAGTAAGGACATCGAAAAATTTGCAAAAATGTCGGGTGCTGACCGCGAAGTTATTGACTTTTTAACAAGGGCAGAACTCGTTGTAGAAACAAATTCCAACACCAAAACATCAACAGGAAAAATATCCTTATTGTATGATGATGAACTTTTTGTTGCAATCAATATGTCAGGTGAATATACCGACAAATCAAAAATCAAAAAGCCAAAAGATTATGTGGATGCAGACGATGTAGACCCATCAGACTTTGACCTTGATGAAATCATTGATAATCTTGAAGATGCAGGGGCTCCTTCATCTCTTACAAAAATGATGGAGAAATCTGTGGAAAATTCGACACAACGAAAGTATACAGATGACGACCTCTATGACTATGACGACTATGACGACTATGACGACTACGACGATTATGATGATTATGATGATTATGATGATTATGACGATTATGACGATTATTACAGCTATGATGAATATTGATGATTTCAAAACTTTCGAAGAATCGCTTGAAATTTAAGAAGAGATTATAAACAGTCATTCTTGTATTATTGCAAATATAATTTAAAAGGGTTTCCTCAAGTATGAAGAAACCCTTTTTCTGTAATCGGTATCGTTAAAATATTAGGAGATATTTTTATGGAAGTAACAGCACTTAAAAAGAATTACGGGAAAAAGCAAGTCCTCAAGGGCATTGAACTTTCTGCCTCTTGGGGAAGTTGCATTGGTATAATAGGCGGAAACGGAAGTGGCAAGTCAACGTTTTTGTCAATACTTGCAGGAGTTTTAAAATGCGACTGTGGAAAATTTCTTGTGTCAGGCGAAAACCTTTTTGAAAACGAGAAGAAAAGAAATGCTATTGTAGGATATGTCCCTCAGGGAACTCCCCTTATTGAAGAACTTTCTGCCAGGGACAACCTTTCTTTGTGGTATGAAAAGGATCAAATGGAAAAATCCCTTGAAAACGGTGTTTTAAAAATGCTCGGCGTGGGGGATTTTCTTAAAACAAGGGTATGCAAAATGTCAGGTGGTATGAAAAAAAGACTCTCCATAGGATGCAGTGTGGCAAACAATCCCCAAATTCTTCTTATGGATGAACCAAGCGCCGCCCTTGATATTGTTTGCAAAGAAAAAATCAATGAATATATCAGCCAATTTAAAGCAAGCGGCGGAATTGTAATTCTCGCAACCCACGATGCGGGGGAACTTCCCCTTTGCGATAACATCTACATACTCAAAGACGGAGTTCTCTCCCCATTTGAATATGACGGCGATATACAAAAACTTGCAAGGAGTTTGTGATTATGAAAAAAAGATATTCCAAACTCCAATCCAAGCGTTTTTTCATCCGTTTTCCTGTGATACTGACAGTTATCGTACTCACTTTGGCAGTTGCACTACTTGCCGCATCTCTTGCCTTAGGCAGTGGAGAAGATAAAACAAAAAAGCTTAAAGTCGCAGCGACAGGAGATGTTGATGACGATTATCTGCAGCTTGGAATTTACGCAATCCAAAATTTTGATTCCTCAAGATTCTCCATTGATTTTGCCACAATGTCACTTCCTGAAGCTAAAGAAGCACTCAAAAAAAGAGAAATCCACGGATATATTCTCTTCCCGCCCGGATTTACCAACTCAATACAAAGAGGCGAAAATAACCCCGCCGACTATGTTATCAGCAAAAACACCATAAATATCGGTACAGCGTTGACAGGCGAGCTTACCACCACCATTTCCGAGCTTGTTGTGGAAGTTCAAAGAGCTGTGTACAGTATGAGAACAATAGCAAAAGAAGAGGGAATAAAAAAAGGTCTTGGGTCCCGTGCACGAGCGATGAACGAAGATATCATCAAAATGTTTCTTGCAAGGGATGATATGTATGACACATCCATAGTCGGATTCAAAGACAACCTTTCTCTTGGCGGGTATTATGTTGGTGCGCTTGTAGTTTTCTTCCTTTCTCTTTGGGGGCTTGCCTGCTGTGCAATACTTGGAAATAAAAGCAGAGATTCCCAAAAGCTTTTAAAAAGCAGGGGTATAGGAATACCAACCCAGATAAGATGCGAATTTAAGCCTTTTTTTCTGTCCTGTATGTCGATTATTTTTGTGGGTGCAATATCCCTTGGCATATTCATTGGGGACAGCGGTTTTGGCATAAGCGAACTTGAGGGTGCAGGTATTTTGGAATTTATAAGCTTCACGATTAAAATTGTTCCGGTTGTACTTATGATGTGTCTTTTACACTTCTTCATTTTTGAAATCACCGACAGTATGGTTGGTGCAGTTCTTTTTGAAATTATTATGATTTTGGCGGGAGGATATATTTCCGGCTGCTTCTATCCCAACAGTTTCTTCCCGGACACTATAATTTCTATTGCAGATTCTCTGCCTTTGGGCGCCGGTTTTTCGTATATCAGAAAATGTATGTCCTCATCTCTTGGTCTAAAGGAGTTTTTGCTTGTCCTATCATACTGTGCTTTTCTTTTTGTTGCATCATGTCTTGGAAGAAAAAAGAGATTGGAGAGTGACAGCATATGAAAAAATTTAAAAAATCACTAATCTGGCTGTATATGCTCACCAAAAAACATTTATACAGATTGAGTTTCCCTCTTTTGCTTGTAATCATCATTATTTCCGGTCCGATATTGAATAGTGCGTTTTCATCCGAAAACGGTCTTGTGAATGTTGCAATCTATCCGGGCAAAGACGAGCTTTCGATACAAGCCTGCAATTCTCTGATTTCGGAAGAATCGGTCATAAAATATACCATTGCCGATACAAAAAGTGAAGCCCGAAAACTTGTTGAAAGAGGAAAATGCGATGTGGCATGGATTGTGAAGGATGACTTTTCAAAAAGACTTGAATCCATTGCCCGCGAGGACAAGGTAGTATCTTTGATTGATGTGTATCAAAAGGAAAACAGCGTGGCTCTTGAACTTGCAAGGGGCAAGCTTTACGGAAAAACTTTTTCGTATTTGACCTATGAAATGTACAAGGACTATGTCCTCACGGAAATTGCAGAAAACGGAAACATAAGCGAAGAAAGAATAAAAGAAACCTATGACAATACCGCACATGAAGGTGCAGTTATACAGATAAAAAATGAGGACAGTGACGAAGCTCTTAATGTTCTTGGCGCAAACTATCTTCTTTCTCCCATACGGGGATTTTTGTCAATCCTTGTTCTTCTTTGCGGCCTCAGTGCAGGATTATATTTTGTCGGTGAAAAAAGAAAAGGGCTTTATTCACACATCAGAGAAGATAAACACTATGTCCCCTCGTTCATTTCCTGTTTTGGTGCAATTATCCTTTCGGGAATCGCAGCCCTTTGCTCCCTTGCATTTTCCGACTTATTTACAGACGTATTGATAGAAATTTCCGCTATGCTTCTTTTCTGTATTTGTTCCGGACTGTTTTGTGCATTTCTTTGCACAGTTATCCGAAATGTTTCCCTCTTCGGGGCACTGATAGTACCTGTTGTGATAATTACGCTCATAATGTGTCCCATATTTTTCAACGTTGACTTCTTTGTATGGTTAAAATACATTTTACCAAATTACTATTATCTGATGAGTATATATCATCCCATATATTTGCTTTATATGGTGTTTTTCTGCGTGGCGTGGTACATCCTCATAAGAATTTCTTCACATATTGTCTGCCGCAGAAAAGCATAAGACATATTAAAAACAAACAAAATTCAAGCAGAATATGCACTATGTATCTTTGGCGTAATGTTATATACATTACGCCAACTTAAAATCATGTAGTTTCCCATAAATAAAACAACCCGAATTTAAAAATTCGGGTTGTTTTATTTATTCATTTATCTTTCATATATTGCAACTACAGCATCTGTCACAACACCATCTGTATACCTTGCAAAAAGAACTGATTCCTCTGTTGAAATCGCAGTTGGTGATGCACTTTCCCAGGGTAATTTTAGCATAGGATGGTATATATTAATATCCACACTTCTCGGAATGCTCACAATTTCTCCGTTATCAAGAGTTACAACAACTGCTTTATCCCTTGATTTTTTTGAGTCTATTTTTCCTGCAATGAGTTCATATTTTCTGTCAGAGCCTTTTTCACCAATTTTTGAACCGTTTGGAATGTAAACATTTTTGCCCTGATTTATATCCTCACCAAGACTTGAAAGAACAAAAATCCTGTCAATGTGTCTCAGAAATCCGCTGTCAATCATCAAAATATCTCCCTTTTCTATGTCAAAAAGAGAATCCCTTGCGCCAAGAACATCGATTTCCGAACTTTCCAAAAGAACAGACGAGAACTCTTCATCATCACCTGAAAGAACATATGTGAGACGAACTGCCCTGTCTCCTGTTTTTTCATCTCTTGTTTCTCTTGATGATGTTACAAGAAGCAAATTTTTTGCAGGAACAAGGGTGTATATGTGTTCAAGGCCTGCAATGTTTCCGTCCTTATCGCTTTCCTGATTCTCCTTGTCTGCTTCTTCTTTGTCGGAAACCGGGGGAGAGTCAACATCTTCCTTACCTTGCCCGTCATCTTTTTCCTTATGGTCAAGTGCTCTTGTTACAAGAGCGCAGATTTCTGCTCTTGTAACAGGAAGATCTCCTCTGATTTCTCCGTTTTCATAGCCTTCGATTATGCCTGTTTCAGATGCAGATGCCACCTTCGGGCGATATTCTTCAGGTACTGTCTCAAAGTCAGAATACATCTTGTCCAAAGTTTTTTCAAAAGGTCTGAGACCAAGAACATCTGAAAGTGCAGATGCAATTTCCCATCTTTTGGCATTTGTATCCGGGGAAAACATCTTTTCATCAGAAGGAATTATGCCCTTGCATTTTTCAATATATTCTTTTGCCCAGTGATTGTTAACATCTTCAAACTCAACCTCTTTTGAATCAAGTTTAAAGCAAAGAGAAAGAATTTTTGCAAACTCTGCTCTTGTAACATTATTTTCAGGTCTGAAAGTTAAATCCTCATAACCTTCTATAACTCCTGTTTTTGCAAGAGCATCAATATATTCCTTTGCCCAGTGTCCTTCTTTCACGTCATCAAATGCGAAAGATACTGTTGCGCAAAGACAAATCATCACAGAAAGTGTCACACATAATATTTTTTTCATAAAATTCACCTCTTTTTTCTTGCAATGCATCAAGCCTTCACAGAACTATCGGATTGCTATAAAAATTTTATCACATTCGGGAACTTCCGTCAACGTAAATTTATTCCTGTCCGAAGTGTTTATCTTTTGTGAAATTCTTTCGTTTCAACCCACAAAACGCCATATTCCATGCGTAAATCAGTCAAGTTTAAACTTTTCACCGCAACCGTAGTTTTCATAAACATAGTCAATATCCTTGTCTCCTCTTCCCGAAAGGCAAGCAAGAATTGAGCCTGATTTATGTTCTTTTGCATATTTGATGGCAAATGCAACAGCGTGAGCACTTTCGATGGCAGGAATGATTCCTTCATATCTTGAGAGGAGGAAAAATGCCTCCATTGCTTCTTCATCTGTTACCGCATCATATTTAACTCTGCCCACATCTCTTAAATATGCGTGTTCCGGTCCGACACCGGGATAGTCAAGACCGCTTGCAATTGAATATACAGGAAGCGGTTCACCGTTTTCATCCTGCAAAACGTAACTATCAAAGCCGTGGAGTCTGCCTTTTGTACCAAACTTCATTGTAGCTGCGTGATCCCCAACATTTGAGCCTTTTCCGAGGGGCTCAACGCCATATATTTCAACAGGATCTGCAAGGAAGGGAATAAACATACCAAGAGAGTTTGATCCTCCGCCGACACAAGCAGTTACCGCATCGGGCATAATGCCTGTCATTTCAAGGAACTGTTCTCTTGCTTCAATTCCGATAACCGACTGGAAATCTCTCACCATTTTCGGGAAGGGGTGAGGTCCGAGGCACGAGCCTATGCAATATATGGCATTATCATATTCATTGAGATATGCCTCAAACGCCGCATCAACAGCTTCCTTTAACGTTTTGAGACCGTGGGTTACGGGAATAACATTTGCGCCAAGCATTTTCATTCTGATAACATTGGGGTGCTGTTTTGCAATGTCAACCTCTCCCATATACACATCACATTCCATACCAAAATATGCAGCAGCTGTAGCAATAGCAACACCATGCTGACCTGCACCTGTTTCGGCAATGAGTTTTTTCTTGCCCATATATTTTGCTAAAAGCCCTTCACCCATACAGTGATTAAGCTTGTGAGCACCTGTGTGATTCAGGTCTTCTCTTTTCAGGTATATCTGACAGTTTCCGAAAAGTTTGGAAAGTCTTTCGCAATGATACACAGGGGTGGGGCGTCCCTGAAATTCTTTTCTGATTCTTCTGAGTTCATTTATGAACTGTGCACTGTGACAAATTGCCTCATAGGCATCGTCAGCCTCTTTGAAAGCAGGTATAAGGGATTCGGGGAGATATGCTCCACCATGTTCACCAAAATATCCGTCCTCTGTGGGAAAGTGTTTAAGATAGGTTTCAAAATCTCTGAAATTTTTCATTTTATGTTCCTCCTGTTTCTTTTTATATCACGGGATGGTATTTGTGTTTCCGTATTGTCATATCGGATTACTGAAAACAAAAGCCCTTGAATTGTCATATGACAATTCAAGGGCGAATTTATATGTCCGCGGTGCCACCTTGATTTCTTTCTCTGTGAGATACCATCATATCCCCGACCGTTTTACGCAGGTCTCACGTCGACGCATTTGACGTCGCCCTCGGCAGCCCATATTACTCAAAGGTCTTTGCGGAACTCTCACCATAATCCACTCGCTTAAAAAGACTTGTTTTGACTTTTTTCTGCCTCATCGGTTTAGTGATATTTATTTTTTTTAATTATAGCACTTTAAAATCAAGATGTCAACAATGAATTTTGCATAATTGTCCCAAAATTGCACATCGACCATTATGCAATGATTGAAAACGCAACGTCACAAGTGATATGCACATCTGAAAGTGTCTGGCTTTTGGGGTGCATATCAGATTCACGGTGTTTTTTATATTATAAAAATTCTTTACCATTCACTCAATTTTTTAAATTCAGGAATTGAAGACGGAGCATTCTCGCCGTTTCCAAGAGGCATAATTGCAACACTTATGTCGGTGTTACCTGTAAATTTGATTGCAAGTTTTTTGAACTGCGAGTTGTCAATCTGACCTTCCTGAATCATAGAGGAACTGAGTTGAATTGCATCCATAACAGAGAATGTCTGTCCTGTAAGGATTCCAACCCACATTTTCACTCCATCAATGTCTAAAACTGCACTTTTTGCATCATCTGAAAGGGTGATGTCCGCAGTTGTGTGACCAAACCAGTAACCCTCATAAAGAGCGCCCGGCGTAAGTTCATCCTGAATGATAATTGCCTTTTTATCTGCGGTGAGTTTCATACCTCTCACAAGTCCCTTGCCGCCATATGCTGCACTGATGTCTGCAATTGCAAATGAGTCACCGGCATCCGATCCCTCAAAGCGCTGAATTCTGCACACAGAGTCTGTGGACTGGTTGCCATAGGTTGGATAGAAACGTGATTTCATTATTATGGTGTTGTGTCCCTCTGTGCGATATCGGTAGGCTTTTGTATAGTCATTTACGTTGTAATTATCCTGACCGAGGTCATTGAAGAATCTCTTTCCGCCATATTCTATAACAAACACACCTGTGTCTGACTGATTGTGAGAGCCTTCGTTGTCGCCATAGTGAATTGCACCATAGAGTGCATTTTTGTCCCAACTGCTTCTGAAGGATGCCTCTCTGCCTCCCTCTCTGCCGTAGTAGAGATTGCTTCCCAGGGGTGATTCATATTCTTCGTGGTTGTACCAGAGAAGATCCATGGGATTTGGCGTCACACCTGCAGGTCTTATGTAATCAGCACGAAGTGCTGAAATGTCATATGCTCTGTAGGTTTTACCAAACCACAAAATTACAGGATTGCAAAGGTTTGTTTCAACTGCATCACCGAAGTTAAAGGATATGAAACGGTTGGAAGAAATATTTTTTACATAATATACAGATTCCTTTATGGGATCGTACATTGTCAGACCGTAGTCTTTACCTGTTGAAGTGCGAAGTGCGGAGGTGTAGTATGCAAAGTAGTTTGAAGCATATGTCCAATAGGTGAAGCCTTCAATGAAACTTCCGTCTTCCAGGTAGAGATTTCTTGCCGCTTTATATACATCTTCAAAAGCATAACCAAGAACATCTGCACAAAGTTCTTTGTCCACACCCTCTTCATCAAATATGGCAAGAGCAGCATTGCTGACACCGCCGTTGCAGACAAATTTCCAGTTGTTTCCGGGATTAGCCTGATACCATTTGTAGGTTCTGTATCTTTCGGCGTCTGTGTAATCCTGCATAGCCTGCCTGAGACCTTTTTCAACCATTGCTGTGTAGAGAACTTCTCTCTGGGATTCGCTCATCCAGTCATATATCCAGTCGTAGCCGATTGCAAAAGCGTTGCACATCTCTCCTACATCAAGGAAGTGTTTGGGGTTCCAGTCGGGGAATGATGCCGCATTTGCAAGTTCAGCATAACATCTTTCGGCATAGGCATCATTGCCTGTGAGTTTGTAGGTCATTGCAAGGCTTGTTACCCTCGAAAGCATTTCTCTTGATACAGGCAAAAGTCTTATGCCGTCTGCTATTTCATATTCGCAAAGAGGAACAACATATGTGCCGTCAGAATTTTTGCTGAGTTTGCTTCTGTTTGCCGCAATAAGTCCGTCTATACCTTTTTTGTACACAGTATCATCAACGGTTTTGATTCTTGTAAAATCATTCTCTGTGAGCATGAGTCTTGGGTGAACGTTTTGTCCTGAGTGAGAAAGAACATCGGCAATGATTGTTTCACCGCTTACGTCTGTATTAATTTCAAGTGTTTGTTTGTCTATTGGTACCATATTTTCATTCCATAAAAATGCCTTGAGTATACGGTCATTTTCTTTCAGTGAGGAAAGTTCTGCCTTTTCTGACAGATTCTCTCCGGGTGTGGGGGTAATGGGTGTTTTCTCTATTCTTGTAAGTTCATAACTTCCGCTGCCGCCAAAATCGTAGGCTGCAAGATAGAGGTCATAAGAAAGGGTTGCTGCATCAAAATATCCTGTTACGTGGGCTGTTGCCACTCCGCCTGTGTAGGTGAGTTCAATGGGATTAAATCCCACATTTTCCGCGACTTTATAGGTGAATGAGTAATCCTTTGTAAGAGGAGTAACACTTCCTGTAAGAGCCGATGAAAGGATTGTCATATCAATTGTGGAATCTGTTCCGACAGCTTTGCTGATTCCAACGGTTATGTCTGCTCCGCTTTGGGAAAGTGACAAAACATTTACGTCTTCTCCGTTAACTTTCACTTTAACATCCTCTTTTTTGATGGATGTGAAGGGAGATGTGAATGAAACAGGAAGAAGAGAGGAGTCGGAGGTTACCTCTGCTGCTTTTTTGAGTTTTGGAAGATTTATATATTCAAAACTTATATTATCAAGTCTTACTCCCTTATCCTCTGCTTTGTTATTACCAAATATTGTAAACTGGAAAAACTCTCTTGTGAGTATGTTGGCTGTAATTTCAGGTTCTGATATCAGAATTCCGTCAAGAAAAACATATGCCTTTTTATTGTCCATATCTGTCAGAACTTCCACTTTGTACCATTTGTTTTTCTCATATGTAAGATTTCCCGCATTTCCAGTGGCCGAGAAAATTTCTGTTCCAAAAGAAAAACCGAAACCGTCTGAAAGATTTACTTTGTAAAACTCTTCAAAGTATATGTCAAAGGATGCTTTCAAAACTCCGGTTGAAGAGTTGCCGTAGGGCTTATTCTGAAAATATATTCTCCAGTTGGGATACTCTGCGGTGTTGGGGCAAACTCTCAGCGCCTTATCTGTGCCTCCGTCTGTTCCTTCTGAAAGGTTAAAATCTGAGGTTGCAGAATCTGAAAGAAATCCGTAACATCTTGGTGTAAACATATGGTCAACTCTTCCCACACCGCCGGAGTACTCGGAATCTTTGAATTCCACATTTTTAAAATCTGCAAAGCCTATGGGGTTTGTCAATTTGTGGGAAATTCTGAAATTATCAAGATCATAACTTACATCGGTGCCGTAGCACTGCAATTTTAGACCGTACATATCCCACTGATTTATTATTCCATAGGGGCTGAGTGCTCTTGTGTCATGGTAGATAAGTTCATCGTTATAGTAATATGCCCAGATGTTGTTTGTGTAGTCGGTTACAATCTTAACGTGTCCCCACTTGGCATTTTCGCCATGGGTGTAGGTTTTTGAAGAGTTACCGAGAGTGCCGTTTGAATTGAAAAGTCTCCATACATTCGTTGTGCCATAATAACTTGAAAAAGTTGTACCGTGAGCACCGGAGCCGTTCAGAGTCATTCCCGATGCAAGGTTCATTTTTATGTCAAATTCTGTTGTTACAACGCCCTCTGAAATACCGCTATTTGCACCTACAACATCATATCCGAAAAACTGCTTGTTAAGTCCGATTCGAATTTCAGGATAGCCTGCTGAGGAAAGATGCTGTTCAAAGTGAAGCCATTTGTTGCCGGTTTCATCACTTCCGGCACTGCACGAAGTGCCAAGACTCCAGATTGCAGGAGAAGAATCGTTTGCTTCGCACGCCTGGATATCTGCCTCTGTTGCAGTTGTGCCTTTAAACTGAAAATCGTTATATACAACAGTATTTTCATAGGAATATAAATTAAACTCTGATGTTTTTGTTATTACATCTTCACCAAGTGCCGCATCAACTTTGAATGTGTGTTCTGAATCGGTAAGAATTGAAGAATCAAGAGTTATTTTATAGTTTTCACCGTCGTCTGTCACAGGTGTTCCCATATCTTTTCCGTCAAGAGAAAATGCTACTGCGACGCTGTCTTTGGGAACTTTTGCACAAAAGGTGATGTCTTTTCCTGCATAAACTGTCTGCCCGTCGGCTGGTGATATGACAAGGCTTGTCTCACCTTGGGAAAATGACGGAATCTGAAATGACATCATGCAAGATAGTGTCATTATTAATGTGATAATAAGAGAAATTAGTCTTTTCATTGTTACCTCCACATAGTGATTAGAAATTAGGGATTAGAGAATAGAATGCTGCGAAGCCTTCGCCTTTAGGAGAAGCCTTTCGCTATGGCGTTTTTTCATCATTAGTACGATAAACTCTAATTTATACCATTGCCACTTTACTCAAAATACTTCTTTATAAAATACATCGGTGTGCAACTCCAGGCATGACAGGCGCTTACAAGAACCGAGTCATCGTAAGGCGAGAAGAAAGGATCGTCTTTTTTGTGAGACTCCCAGAAAGTGTCTGCACCCTTTCTTATCATGTCGCCCCAATAGTCAAAAATAAGTTCTTCAAGTTCTTCTTTCATTCCAAGGTCTGCATAACTTTGTGCCACATAGTGATAGACATAGGGTGTTACAGGAACAAGAGCATCTTTGGAAGAGCGAAGATTTTTCATTATGCTGATGCCTTCTTCCTTTGAAAGAGCCCCTGATAAAACCATAAAGCAGTTGGTGTTCCAGCACACCTTTCCTTCATCTTCAAAAAGTCCTTTGTCTTTGTTGAAATACTTTTCCTTTGCACATTTTGTTATGATGTCATAATATTTTTTTGCCTTGGAAAGTTCCTCTTCTTTTCCGAGAAGTTCCGCCATTTTTATGGCATAGGTCAGAAAATATGCAAATTCTGCACTTGCGGCAAGAGACCTTGGGAGTTTGTAGTCATCCCAGTCAACGAAAATCCACCAGGAATCATCATCTCTTATGGTGCCGTCGGGAAGAAGTCTTTCTTTAAAAACGATTTCAAACTGATTAAATGCCACATCAAAAATTTCCTCGCAAAGGCTTTTGTCCCCTGTAAATTCCCACCAGTCCCAGAGACACGCCATCAGAATCATGCAATAGTCTGCAAGATATATTTCGCCGTCTTTTGGATTTGGGGCAATGTAGAGACAAGAGGGTACTTTGCCATCATCTGACATAAGACCTGCAAAAAGGTATATGCATTTTTTTACAAGGTTTGTGTCACCAAAGGTTGCATAGTTCACAAGTGCCTGAAGTCTTAAGTCCCCAAGCCACAGCCTGCGGTCTCTTTTGGGGCCGTCTTCATATACAAGTTGCATACAGTCACGAAGAGTTCTTGCCGTCGTAATAATATTTCCCTTTGTTACTGCTTACGGCAAGGGAACCTTCCATATGTTCTTTCAGTTCTTCATCAGATGCTATCATTCCGTTTTCGGAAAGGGTTGTGGATGTTGTCCATTCAATTCCCTTTGCCTCTGCAACTTCTATGGGCATCTTTGCTGAATATATATAGAAATTATCAAGATATCCTTCGCCGCCGCCAAGGTTTAATCTGATTTCGCCAACGTCTGTGAAATTTGCAAGGGCGGTATTAATCTGTGATGCTTTTTTAACTGCATCAACATAGATATCGCAAAGACCGGTTTTTATGTCAACATCCAAAGTGATTCTTGTAAAGCGGTCTCTCACGCCCATAAATTCAAGAATTTTTCCGTCGGGTCCCACAATGTTTCCGCTTGAATCAACAGAAACAATTACTGTTGCTCTTCTGTCAAGAGCATGAGGCATAAGAGTGAGGCTTGCACCGGTTGTGTCAAGATACATAACTTCAAAGGTGAAAATAAGATTCTGAGAGGTATATACCGAGCCGTTTGTGAAACCTGACACTGAATTTGTGGATTTCCAGTAGAGAACATTTCCCTCTCCCACAGGATTTGGTCTTACTTCAAAAGTGTTTCCGTTATAAGTTGTCTCAGGAGGTGTTGCTCCGGGAAGAGTTGAATCAAAATTTCTCTGGAACACATAGAATATGGGCATTTTGCCTTCAGGAGCATCTTCAGATGCAAAGGCAATTGTGCCAAAAGATGACATTATCATAAGAAGTGAAAGTAATAAACTTATATATTTTTTCATTGAATCTGCTCCTTTCATCTGTTATATACGCCGATAATCTTCGGGTGTGACCAATCCAAGAACATTATTACATCGCTCGCTTCATCTTCACCAACAGAAAGAATTGTTTTTACATCTGCATAGGTTCCGGCTCTCATTTCGTCTTTTTCCACATCATATATTACATATTTCTGAGCGGATGATGATTTGAAAATGATGTCATTATTAAGGTCAACCCCTGAGAAGGGACTTGGTTTGGATGATGCCTTAAATCCGATGTGGGTTGGTGATACTGAATATATCTTTCCTGAAACGAAGGTGTTCTGAGAAATAATGGTATTACCTGTTTTTGAAAAGTCGATGTTGAAAACTCCTGTTTCTTTGTTGTATTTTATGAGGTTGATACCTGCAATATTTCCAAAACCGTCCGGTTCATACTGCATAACATCGCCCTTTGAGGGGATGAGGTCTTTATCTTCAAAATAGGGAACAATGCCTGATGCTATGAAAAGTTTTTCTTCTTTTCCGTCTTTGAAAACGGTTACTGCATAGGTTTTTTCGCCCTCAGCATCCAGGGCTTTTGTAACATTATTTACAAATACCACAGGTGAACCGATCTTAACATCCACCGGTGAAATTCCGCTTCCCTCCATTGAATAGTTAACAATTGCCGCAGGAGCAAATCCTGCATCATAGTCATAAAGGTCAAGTGTTACCTTGTCATTATCTGTAAAGCCCTTTTGTCTCACGCTGAAAAGTTCAGCATCATATACAAGATCGGGGAAACGGGCAAGGTCTTTTGGAACTTCAAACACAATGGGTGATGCATATATACAATAGGGGAAGAAGTTGCCTGTTCCTCTGTACATTGCTTTTCCTTTTTCAACAAAGCAGGTGAGGGAGTTATCAACGCTCCAGTCAGACTCTGCATATTTTTCTTCAAATTTTTCTTCTGTTCTGAATGAGGGAGTGTCAATTCTTGTGATGTTTTTATCTTCATCTGCACTGTATTTTATGAGCATATATGCACATCTTCCGGTGTTTGGATTAATAAGTGCATTTTTTACACTGTCCGATGATGCACTCATAGGCACTCCGTCAACAATGACTTTGCTCTTTAAGGAAAATGTTTCTTTCACATTTTGTGCTGTGAGAACGTTCAGTTTGACATTGCCGAAACTTCCGTCGAATTTTGCACCTAAAAGATAGCCGTAATTCATTCCGCCAACGCCCTGACCTGAATATTTTTCAATTGCCGCAATTTTTCCGAGATTGTCAAAATATACGGTGATACGGCTTCCGACTTCTATATCTTTGTCGTTGTAATATTTTTTGAAATATGCACTCTTTTCATAAAGCGTGCCGTCTATGGTAACATAGTTTGTTTCAAGAGATTCAACGGTTGCACCGTGGTGAATGTTATAGCCTGCCTCTGCATATGTAACATTTCCGTCGTTGTCTTTATATACAGAAAGAATCATATTCGGCAAAAGTTCATCTGCACGGGCAAACTTTTTATCTTTTCCGTTTACGATAGCAACTGCGTCTTCAAGTTTAACGGGATCTTCTCCGTTTTTGTCATAAACAGTGTTGTCTGATACGGAACTTATGAAAATTGTGTTTGGAGACTGAATATGTACCACATCGATTCCCGATTCGAAATCATTGTCTATAAGAACAATTTTTCCGTCATCGAAACTGAAACCGTTTTCTGTTGTTACTCTCCAGTTACGAAGTTTTGTATAGCCTGAATCGAAGGTGTATTTTTTAACTTTGTTGTCGGGGGTGTAGTAGGAAATGTAGGAACCTGTATATTCTTTAATGTCTTCTTTTTTGAGTTCGTACACTTTGTTGTCTGATGACTTAATAACTGCAATTGCTTTTCTGTATTTATCATAGACAACTGTCACTTTAAGACCGAGATAACTTTGAATGTCATCTCCCTGATATATGAATTTTTCTCCGTCAACTTCAATTTCGTCATCTTTTCCCACGCCAAGGTGCATGGTGGCTCTGCCCGAAGTCCAGGCAACGCCCTCTTCCACATAGTAGGAGAAAAACTTTGTGATAACCTTTGTGTCTGTTTCTTTGTAATAAAGAATACTTTCGGGGGTGTCAATTTTTACGGATTCAACATCAACAAAGTTTGAAAGAAGAGTGCTATGGATAAGTGCTTTTGCATCTTTATATGTGAGAGGTTTATCGTGACCGTAGGACACATCGGACAAGATGTCGAGGTTTCTTGCAACAACATAATATCCTGTGGGATAACCACCGCCCACAATTGCAGGCTTATCAAGACCGAGGGCTGAAACTATCATCTTCACCGCCTGACCGTAGGTTACGGGAGATGAGGGTGCAAAGGTTTTTTCACCAACACCGTTTGCAACTCCGAGTTTCCTTGCAGTTGCAATCTCTTTTGCAAAGGGGGTTTCTTCCGTGACGTCGTCATATACCGCTTCAAACTGAGAGTCGGCATTGATGAGTCTTACCGCCATTGCAACAAACTCTGCCCTGGTGAGAGCATCGTCGTCTCCTTTTTCTATTCCTTTGTCAATTTCAAGAGCGCTCAAAAGTTTGGTGCTTTCTTCATAGGAAGCATCATTGACATCTGCGCCTAACACAGTGGCCGAAACAGACAAAATCATAGCAACAGCCATTACAAGTGATGTGATTTTTTTCTTCATACGATTTTACCTCCGTAATTTTGCTTTTATAAAATGAATGGATTTTGTTTTCATACATACTGAAAATGCAGTGATATCAGGACACTGGGGCACCTGTACATCATACTATAATTTTATCACACCGCCCCATTTCACACAATGTCAGAACTTTCCATTGTACTGACCGAAAAAAGCATATTTTACAAGGGTTTTCTGCGATTTTTGTGGGTTTTGTCAAATAGGGTGTATGGTTTTTGTGCATTGCCAACAAAAGTTATTGAAACAATCCTCAAATCTGTCATTATCCGACATCAATGTTTGATTTTGTCAGATATCAGAAGTTTGTGAGCCGTCAAAAACAGTGATTGATGAAAATAGGTTTTTCTTTTCTCCGGGTAAAACAAAAGGAACATATTCACCTGAGATATTTGGTGCATTCACTATGCAGTTTTGGGGCTCTAAGCATATGTATTCATCAGCACTGCCGTTATATATAAGTCTGTGAGTGTAGGCTGTGTCGTTTTCATAGATAATTCCCTTTTTCATATCAAGATCATATATAAACATTTTTCCATCGTCCAAAACCTCATAGTGACGGCTGACAGGCACTTTTGCCGGAATAAATCTGCCTTTTAAAAGATCACCTGTGATTTTGTCATCTGCATACTTTTCCCCTGTCGGAAGATAGTCTTTGTCCCTTTCAACACACTTTCCCACAAGGGCTCCGACTCTTACAGACTTAATATCTGAAGTGTCTGAAAGTTTCAGATTAAAGGTTGTATGAAATCCAAAAAGGAAAGGCATATTTTTGTCTGAGCGGTTTTCAATACCCACTCTGATATGAAGGCTGCCATTTTTTAGTTCATACTCTGTCTCAAAAGTGAAGGAATGGGGAAAATTCATATACTCTCCCTCTGATTTAAAAATGCACAAAGCATAGTCATTGCGCGATTTTGCAAGAGTAAAACATTGTCTGTGCAATTCCCCGTGAAGCTGACAGGAGGTGGATTCTTCGTTAATGCCGAAGTCATAATTTCTTCCCTCAAAGACAAATTTTCCTCCGCTGATTCTGTTCACCGGAAAAAGCGGCGGCATTCCGTAAAGAAATGGATTGTCGGGTTCGTCTGAGTTTGTCTGTCTCAAAATATTCAGACCGTTCATATGCAAACTTACACAATTGGCGCCTTTGGAGAGATTAATTTTTGCAGTGCTTTCACCGGATTTAAGTTCGATTATGTTCATTGTCCCATTCTCCTTTTATACATTAATTTTAATTTTTTTTACAGCATTTAACAAGCAAGAAAAACAGGGAATCTTTGCACTTATGTCTGTACTGTTTATGTCATAACAAACACAGTTTTCTGTCATTATCGGACATTCGATTGACATGTCACAACAGATTATGTTACACTTTTTTACACAGATATTATCTGATTAAGCAGTTGCGTCAGTATCCGAACTCGCCTAAAACAAGTAAAATAGATGTTTTTCCTCGTTGTCGGTCTTGAAATACGTCAGTATTCCTGCGACCTTCCGCCTTGAAAAACAAACAATTTTATCTTGTTTTAGGTTCAAAGAATTTTCGGTGTGGGATTTTTGCGTCAATGGGAGGCAAAATATCCGATAATACTGACGTATTTGAGAATATTTTAACGAAGCAGTGGCGTAAAAATCCACACCCAAAACGGGTTCGGATGCTGACGCAACTGCTTATCACAAAAGGAAGGAGTAACATCTATGAATACCACAGAACTTATGCAGGATTTTCAGAAACTTTCCGATACGGAAGTGTTTTATAAGAGAGTGTTTAATCAAAGAGGAGAAAAGTATGCAAACAATGAATATCTTGACTCTTTTGACTTTATGGATGTTATAACCCGCAATTCCGTTTTCGCCACTCAGGCACCGGAACACGCCTTTGTTCTTCCTGATGAGATCACAGATTCCCACCACTTTTTCCGCTCGAACAAGGATGCTTCTGTCACAATTTTCCGTCATCAGCGCTACACTCCCGTTTTTAACCACAAGCACACATTTTTTGAATTTGTCATTGTGCTTCAGGGAAGTTGCCTGCACATTACTGCAGATTCAAGATTTGAAATGAAAGCAGGAGAGATGTGTCTTATTCCCCCGGGTGTATATCACGGCGTGTGGGTGTCATCCAACAGCGTTGTTCTCAATATGCACATAAGAAAAAGTTTCTTCACAAATGTATGGTCAAATTTTTCCTTTGAGAAAAACCCTGTTTCCACTTTCTTTTCATCATCTCTCTACGGAAATGATCCCAACAGATTCCTGAGATTTTGCACAAACAATGATGAAGATCTGAAAGAACTTATTTTAGGAATGTATATTGAGCATCATTTTGAAAATATATATAAAACACAGGTTATTGAAAGTCAGGCAATCATTCTTTTTTCAAGACTTTTAAGGCGTTATGAGTCAAGCATAATACAAAACAGTTCCTCAAAATATTCAGGAACTGTTTCGGATGAGTTTATAACCTATATTGAACAAAATATTGCAGATGTGAACTTAGAGAATATGGCAAAGCATTTTAATTATTCTCCCCAGTATATATCCAAAAAAATAAAAGCCTCTTCAGGATCAAGTTTTTCTGAAATTGTTAAACAAATACGCTTTGAACAGGCAAAAAAACTCCTTTCCCACTCCAATATGTCTGTGGGAGAGGTGTCGAGAACTCTCGGATATATGAATGCCGAAAACTTCACAAGAAGTTTTAAGACAATGAGCGGAATGAGTCCTAAAGAATATAAGAAAAGTCTTTCAAGCAGCGAACCTAAAGTTCCCGTCAAAGCAGAGGATAAATCTGACGCTACTACGCAAGAATAATTTGATATACATCTTTTCTTCAAACTGAATTCTATGAAAATTCTTATATAGCAAGAAAAGCAAATTTGCTTTTCAAAAAAATTTGCACGGCAATATAATTGTTTTTAAAATCTGAAAAACAAGGAAATTTTGAGGGCATACCGCTTTTTGACCGGCGGTATGCCCTTATTCAATCATTTCAAAACATACACATTCCTAATCGGAACAAGGTGGATGAGTTGTAAATTCTACCGTTACCCTTTATGGTGAGATTAAGCTTTGCTCCTTCTGACACAACTATTATTCTTTTTGGTTTTAATTAAATCACCATCTTTCCGTTATAATGCGGAGTGAGGAATGAATTTCGCATTTTTATAATTTAATTCCATTTCTCGTTTCCGGTATCAATTCTAACATAGCTATGGTCATTTGTCGCTTCCTGAATTGCGATATAATACCACACGGTTTCGTCAAGGTTATCTTTCCATCTGATCATATCATCCTTTAAATCATCCACGGTTTCGGGTGTGCGGCCAAGCATCCTGTTAATCATTGTTATTGCCTGTGCCCTGGTAATAAGTTCATCGGGGCGGAAAGTGCCGTCTTCGTAACCTTTTATCCAGCCATGGGCTGCCGCCTCGTAAATTTCGGTTTCTGCCCAGTGCCCCGATATGTCTGCAAAGGTATCGTCAATGTCAAATTCCGACTCATCAAATCTTGCACAGATTGCCGCAAATTCTGCTCTTGTGATAAAGTCAGCGGGAGCAAACGCAACGTGGGTTTTTCCTTTTATAATCCCAAGTTTTGCCATTGTGGAAACAGATGTGTTATACCACGCATCATCATCTGTATCGGCAAAGTTGTTTGTGTAAACAAGATTGGCATTTTTTGTATCTTCATTCAGCAATCTGAAGAAAATTTCTGTTGTTTCTGCTCTTGTAATATTATTTTCAGGTCTAACGGTATTGTCACTGTAGCCTTTAACATATGCAAAATGCTCACTTGTGTTTAAAATATCAGTCACAGCCGTTTTTCTCCATTTTGCATAAAGAGTAAGGTTTTCTGTGACCTTGCTTTGAAAATCATAAAGATTTTCAAAGTCTTTTTCTGTGTACCAACCGTCAAAGATATAACCGTCTTTCACGGGGTCTTCCGGTTTTATAAGTTTTGCGTTTCGGGTGACGGAACTCAATGGAATCTTTGTGCCACCGTCTGTCTCAAAATTCACCGTATAACGGGTAACACCGCCACCGCCGCCCGAACCTGATGATTTCTTCTGCCATTTTGCATAGAGTGTAAAATCTGATGTTACAGCATTGTCAAAGTTATATTTGCTTGTAAGCGTATCATCTTCATACCATCCTGCGAAGATGTATCTGCTTTTGGTGGGGTTGTCGGGTTTTGACAGTTTCTCGCCTTCGTTAACCGTTGCGGCTTCAATATCACTTCCGCCGTTTGAATTAAAGGTTATTATATAAACGCCGGGCAATGCAACAGGGGTTTCAGTAAATGTTGCTGTGTATTCAACATTTCCCGTCACCGCTTCAACTGTAGGTGTCCATCCTTCAAAGGTGTAGGTATATTCTGCCGTTGACGGCTTTGTAGGTTCTTCGCCGTCATATGTCGGAATTGTTCCGTACCCGACATTTTCGTCTGTTTCAAGGACTGCGCCGTCATGATTTTTCCATATAACCGTATAAGTTTCGGGTCCTGCAGAGAGTTTCAACGAAGTTGCCGCATATATAACACCTGTGATAAAACTTGTTCCCATGGGTTGCTCTTCGCCGTCATCAACAGTTGCAAAGTTGTCCCCGCGATAGAGAGTGCAATCTGAAGAAAGAACGCCATCGGGGATATTTATAATTTCTTCTGCCGTCAAAGTACTTCCCGATTCCACTTGTACAAACAGAGCCGCATAAAGCTCATTTGTTGCATTGTCATACCAATCAGCATCGCCTTTAGCCTCAAATGCACCGCCATCTCTTAAAACCAAGGTGTCTTTTTCTCCATCGGTATCAAATGCACCTGTTCCGCCAAGTTTCAGTCTGTTGCAAATCAAGCTTCCGTTGGTGCCGATTATCGCCTGTCCGCATGATACATCACCATTAACCGAAAGAGTTCCGTCTACATTAAGGGTAGAATAGTTACTACCGCTTGTTCCGAAATTAATACTTGCATATTCACCTGTAATGCTTACATTTACCCCTTCGGAAATTGTAATAATATGGTTGTTACCACCGCCTTGTGTTTCCATATATCCTAATTCAAGAGCACCGTCTCCTTTAAGGGTTATGGAATCCCATTGGATAGGGTATGGGAAAACATGGCTTTGGCATATGGTTTCTATATATGAATCACTCAGGGTATTTATGACGATATAAAGTTTTCCGCTGTCCTTGCAGGGAAGTGTCAGCGTATTTATGCTTGCACCGTCAAGTGTGAGTTCCAGCGTTTTTACTTGTTCTTCGTCAATTACTTCTACAGTCCACACATAAGAATAATTTTCAAACTCTTCAGATTTGCTCTCACTTTCTGACAGAGAGGATAAATCAACATCTTCCCCTGTCAGTGCAAAAACGCTGATTTTTGCAGAAAATATGCCTATAAGCATAATTAAAGTTAAAATATACGCTGTCAACTTTTTAAAATATTTTTTTGTTTTCATAAAATCTCCTCTTTCAAATATATTTGTGCCTATAAGTTCAATTTTTACTCATTATTCATTTTCGCATCTTCTGCCTGTGATTTTGCTATGGTGCGCACAGCGGATTCAAGTTCAATAAGTGCACTGTCACACGCCGGTTCACTAAGCAGTTTTATAGGAACGCTTTTCCAGTTATCGTCGCATTTTATTTTATAGGGCATATCTGCATCAATGCCCTCGGCTTGCGGAGCATAAACCAGAATCAAATGGTACTCTTCTCCGCGCCGTAGCCTGAAACAGGCATCAATTCCGTCGTCAAACTTGTCAATTTTAGTGACGCCCATATCACGCAGAGCTTTGCAGGCGGTGGGAAGATTTCCGCATATTGCTATCCGTACATTTTTAAGGAGTTCAATACTCGCTTTCTTTTCCAATGCTTCATTGCTGAGTGCCATATGTTATTCCTCCTTTTTAGTGCAAAATTTAAAATTATCTGTTGTTTTTACATGTTGTATTAAATTAAAACTATTATACTACAATAATTCCCGGTTGCGTTGCTTTGCGAAAAATTGACATCATTTTGCGAAGAATTTGCCCCGGAAACATTTTTTGGCATTTTTCTTGAGTTTCTTTGAAAATCTATTGAAAAACCGGGAAGATTGGTATAATATTATACTAAACGTATGTTGGAAAAGAGGTGCAAAATGAAAATAGCAATATGTGACGATGAAGTGTTTTACAGGGAGCAGATTCTGGAACTTATTCAAAAATATGCTATGCAGCATAAATCAAAGGAAATTACGGTTGCATCTTTCACCCACGCGGAGGAACTGCTTGACACCGTAAACAAAAGCGGAGGTTTTGACATATATATCCTTGATGTCATTATGCCCGGAATGAATGGCATTGAACTTGGCAAAGCTTTGCGGGAAAAAGGCTATGATGAGAGAATTATCTACCTTACTACCAGCGATGAATTTGCAGTTGCTTCCTACAAGGTGAATGCCGCAGATTACATAATCAAGCCTGCATCGGAGGAGGAATTTATTTCTTCTCTTGATAAGGTGGTAAAATCCGTTTCCGACATAAAGAATAAATTTACGCTCATTAAGACGAAAGAGGGCAGTGTCAAGTTGAATTTTGATAATCTTGTGTATGCGGAACTTGCCAAAAGAACAGTCATATATCATCTGCGTGACGGCAAGACAATTGAAAGTGTTTATATCCGCACAAATTTTGGTGACACGGTAAAAGACCTTGTTTCAGATAAGCGTTTTGTTTTCTGCGGGAAGAGCCTGCTTATTAATTTGTACCACATTTCAAGTGTACAAAACGAAACAATCACCTTTGACAGTTCGGACAAAATCTTCACAGGTAAAAAGTTATGCCGCGAATTGCATAATGCATGGGTGAGTTTTAGTTTTAGTGAGGTGAACGGAATATGACAGTACTCAGGGATATTTCGGTTATGTGGTCGCTTATACATACTCTTGTGATGTTTATGTTTTTATTTGACTCCCGTTATCCGAAGAAAAAAACGATAAATCTCACCCTTGGAGCAATGCTGCCATTAATAATGTTAAACTTTATACTGTTTCTTGTGTGCGGTTCTGAAGGTTATATGCAAAGAATGCTTGTAACATTAAGTCTGCCAAGCCTCATTTTCTTTTTTATACTGGCAAAGCACCGTGACGGACGCTTCTTTTTCACCTTCTGCATAATTGATACACTGGCACTTGAAATCATATATATAACAAATATAATTGACCACTACATACCGGGTTACTGGTTTATGTTTTCAGTAAGGCTTTTGGCTTATCCTTTACTTGAATGGCTTGTTATAAAAAAATTCCGGTCAATATATCAGGACATACAAAATCAGGTCAAAAAGGGTTGGGGCATATTTGCTCTCACAGGTCTTATGTTCTATGTGGCAATAACGCTTGCCATGAGTTATCCGACTGCTATTACAGAGCGCCCGCAATATCTGCCTGTTTTTGTAATTTTGCTTATTCTTATGCCGGTTTCCTACATACACATTTTTACCACACTGAGGCACCAACAAAATGTTTACAGGGCAAAAGAGCAGGAAAACATATTAAGGGTGCAGGTTTCGGATATTAAAAGCCGTATCGAAGAATTTTCGGTTGCCAACGACAAATTCAGCAAGGAAAGACACGATTTCAGGCACAAACTTCAAACCATTTCAAGACTGGTTGAAACGAAGCAGTATGATGAACTTCTTGCCATGACCGGAAAATACGGTGAGCTTTTAGACGAAACAAAGGTAAAGAGGTATTGCGAAAATGCTGTGCTGGACGCGGTTTTTTCTTCATATCTTGCCAGAGCCGAAAACATAGGAATCAAGGTTACAACATCCATCCGTTTCCCGGAGGAACTTACTGTAAATGATATTGAACTTGCAACAGTATTTGCAAATGCCATCGAAAACGCAATACACGCCTGTGAGAAGCTTGACGCACAAAAGCGATGGATTGATGTTAAAGTAATATTTAAACCGAAATTTATGTTTCAGATTGCAAACAGTTATGATGGTAATGCAAAGTTTGATAAAAACGGAATCCCTGTTACGGGTGAGGCAGGTCACGGCTTTGGTACACGCTCAATCGTGGCTTTTTGCGAAAAGTATAATTCCTATTATAACTTTGAAGCAAAAGAGGACAGTTTTGTGTTGCAAATAGATTTTTAAAGCCAAAAGACAAGGGACTGTCTCTTTAATTGTATAATAAGTGTGAATATACAATTAAAGAGACAGTCCCTTGTTCTGTGTTGCCACTTTTATTTTGAAGACACATACTTTTCAATAAATTCAGAAGGCGTTATGCCGGTATATTCTTTGAACTGGCGGCTGAAATAATAGAGACTTTCATAGCCTGAAAGTTCTGCAACCTGCCCCACGCTATATCTTCCGAGCCTTAAAAGGTCGGAGGCGTGATTGATTTTAAGTTGAATAATATATTTTAAGGGAGACATGGCAAATCTTTTGTAAAAAAGTTTCTTTAAATATGGCTCACTTATATTACAAATATCCGCAAGATATTTTACGGATATTTTTTTTGTGAGAAAATTCTCTTCAATATACTTTGTTGCAGGCTTTATGAGATTATACTGATTTTCGGGGATGTAATTTTGTTTACGGATTGTGGCAAAGATTTTATAAAGAAGTGAAATACATTCAAAATAGTATCCCTCATTTTTTGAAACCCAGATGGCAAAAAGTTTTTTAAACATTACACCGATGTCTGTACGGCCTATGTTGTTTATGACAAATGCCTCATCTGTCAAAGGAACATCAGTATCAAAAAATACATCTATGCAATCACCGTTTTCTTCCTTTTCAACAATATATTCTCTGTTTTCGCCCTTTGGCAAAAAACGTATGGTGTCTTTTTCCACCTTCAGAACTTTTCCGTTAAAATATACTGTGGATTTTCCTCCGAAGTGGTATATGATTTCGTGGCTTTTGAGTTGGTCTGTAAAACTTATGGTGCTTTGGGGATATTCATTTTTTCCCACAAGGATTACCCTGTCTATTCCTGTTATAATAAATTCCTGATTCATAATATCACCTGATGCGATGATATCACAAAGGGGGATTTTAGTCAACACAATTTGTATCTAAATGTGCAAATAAAATGATATGTGCATTTACATCTTCACTCAATCTGATATTATTGTGTTAATAACAAAAAAGGCGGTATCAGATATGAATGAAAGAATAGAAAAACTTGTACAGATGACACTTTCAGGAGAAATGTTCCCTACACCCGTAAAAACCGAATATGACCGTGAGGACATATTTTTATCAAAAACGGAAATGGAATCAAAACGCATCTGCGAATATATTGAAAATCAGACTCCTGTTCTGAAGGAATTCTGCACTCTCACAGGCCTTTTATCCTTTGACGGCTCCTGCGTGGGGGATGCCTTCAATGTAGCAGGACATACGGAGGCAGGAAAGGTTATGGATGAGTTTTACTTAAAACAAATTGACAACATTTCTGTCATGGAATGGCAACACGCCACAGGAGACTATCACAAAGTCCTTGAAAGAGGCATATCGGGAATTACAGATGACATAGAAAAATCCCTTAAAATCCATTCAGAGCCTGAAAAACAAGATTTTCTCATTGCCACAAAAAAAGTTTGCCAATCCATCATAAAATGGGCACACAAGTGTTCACTGGAAGCACTAAAACTTTCTGAGACCACCCAAAACCCACAGTACAGAAAAAACCTCCAAAAACTTTCAAAAGCACTTTTAAACGTTCCCGAAAAAGGGGCAGAGAATTTTTATGAGGCGGTTTTGTGCATCTGTCTTTGCTACAGTTTCAACCCCGACAGTTTCGGAACTTTGGACAGATATCTTCAAAAATTCTATGACAGAGACATTCAAAACGGAGTTATAACCCGTAATGAAGCCAAAGAGATTTTGCAGGAATTTCTTCTCGTGCCCCAGGCACGAAACACTCCCGGAATTCATTCAACCAAGGGTGGGCAGTCTCATTTTTGCGTGGGAGGATATACAAAGGATAAAGAAGACGGATTTACAGACCTTTCAAAACTTATCATTGAAAGCCTTATGGAACTTCCGACCTATATTCCCGAAGTCTCGTTCAGATGGACACCAAAAACTTCAAGAGAAGATTTTCGTTTTGTTCTGGATTGTGAAAGAAATGATAAGTTCAAAAGAATCGCCTTTACAAACGATGAAAAAAGAATGAAAGGTCTTGTGGAGTTTTGTTCCATACCTTTTGAAAAAGCAATAAACTATACCCTTGTGGGATGCAATGAACTTGCTTTTCCCGGTGCAATATCGGCATCTACAAGCAAGGGAAACATTTTGAGATGCATTGACACCCTGTTTCACAAAAAAAGCGAAACAATAGAAACCGCCCCCACATTTGAAGACTTTTATGAAATTTTTGAAAAGGAACTCTTTTCAGACCTTGATATTATCTATGACTATGACGACAAATATAACCTTTGCAGAAGCCGTGACATAAACTATGTTTCAAGCATATTTTTCAATGACTGTATAGAAAACGCAAAGAGCCTGACAAAGGGCGGAACAGATGTTGCAGTATCATCCCCCATGCTTCTTGGAATGGTTAACCTGATTGATTCCATAATTGTTGTCAGACAATTTGTTTATGAGAAAAAACTCATAACAATGAAAGAACTTATAAATGCCCTTAAGGCAAACTGGAAAGGGTATGACCGCCTTCGCATGATGATAGAGAAAAAGTGCGAATTCTTTGGAAATGATACCGATCTTTCCAACGACACATCAAGACGTATTTATGACAGTATCCACAGATATCTCAAAGGAAAAAGAAGTGTTTTTGGCTATCCGATTGTCATTGGTGACCATACAGGCTACAACGAACATTTCAAGTGGTTTGGTGAAAAAACCAAAGCCACCCCCGACACAAGATTTGACGGTGATGTTCTCTCCTTTGGTCTTTCCCAGAGAGGCGGCAAAGACAGAGAAGGTCTCACATCTCTTCTTTCATCCATTGCAAAAGCAGATTCCCACGCAGTCTCCTGCGGTTCAACAGTTTCAAACATCACAGTTGAAGAGTCCCTTGTGAGAAATGATGACAATTTTGAAAAACTTGTGGATATGCTCACTTCATACTTTAAATGCGGAGGAATGCACTTCCAACTTAACTATGTTTCAAAAGAAGATTTAATAAATGCAAAAAAAATCCCCGACGAGCACAAAAACCTTCGTGTGCGTGTGACGGGATTTTCAGAATATTTTGTAAAACTCAAAGAAAGTATTCAGGACGATATTATCGAAAGGACTTCCCACAAATGCTGAGTTACCAAAAACGAATTCACGCCTATATCACCAAAAACAAAGATAATGGAATATATAAACAATTTAGTAAGATTAAAGAATTTTGGTGCACCCTCCACACAAAGGAGATAAGCCTTGCAAAGGAAATGGCTCAGAAAATCGAAACTTTGCAAATAATGCCGGTTTAAGTAAGATTTTTGACCTCTGCGGTCATTGACTTTCACGTCATGAAGGCATATAATTGCTTGCATACAAACAGATTTATCAGGAGATGAAATTAATGCAAAAATACACCTCTTTCAGACCGGGAAAGGTTTGGCTTGACACAAACGGCAACAGAATTCACGCACACGGCGGTTCTGTGATTTATGTTGACGGTACATATTATTTTTATGGCGAAAACAAAGAGAAAACCGATGGAAAAAACGGTATATGGCACTGGGGCGTAAGATGCTACAGTTCCAAAGATTTATATAACTGGACAGATTTGGGGCTTATTATTCCGCCGGATTTAGAGGACAAAGAGTCGCCTCTTCATCCAAGTTCGTGTATGGACAGACCCCATATTATTTATAACAGCGTAACAAAAAAATTCGTTTGCTGGCTCAAAATCATGGAAAAAAGCGGCGAGCAAACCGAAACGGTTCTGACTGCCGATAAAATTACAGGACCCTATGAAATTGTAAAGAAAAGACTAAAGCCCCTTGGTATGAATGCAGGAGATTTCGACTTGGCTATAGCACCTGACGGAAAAGGATACTACTATTTTGAAAGAGTGCACAGCGAAACGATTTGTGCGGATTTAACGCCTGATTATACCGACGTAACAGGCTACTACAGCACACATTTTCCCCATCCTTGTCCGCCATATGTAAGAGAAGCAACGGCGCACTTTACATATAACAACAAGCAGTATCTGATCACGTCGGGAACTACCGCATATTTCCCCAACCCTTCTGAGGTTGCAGTTGCCAGCTCTTATCACGGGCCTTTTAAAGTACTTGGAAATCCTCACAGAAATGATAAAACAAATACGTCATTTCATTCGCAGATTTCGTCCGTATTCAAAGTGCCGGGAAAGAAGAATCTGTATATTGCCTGTGCAGACAGGTGGATGCCCGGATACATGGACTTAAAGTATGAAGAATATGCTGAATATTACCGCATGATTTTCAGTCAGGATAGGGATGAGGAAAAATTTGCCATGCTGAGTGAAAAATACGGCAATATCCCTGAGAATACTGCCATGGCTGACTATGTCTGGCTGCCTCTTCAGTTTGAAGAGCCAAGCGACGAACATCCTGACGGGATGGTATATATCGATTGGCTCGATGAGTGGAAAATAGAAGACTGGGATTAATAAATGCATGGTTGGAAGGGGCTGTCTCATTAATTGTATAATTGAATAAATTGGAGTTTTGCGGTGAGTTTGTTTTGCAAACTCACCGAATGAAATGTGCCATACGGCACATGAATGGCTCCGCCATGAAATGACAACGCAGTTGTCATGATATGATTTCCTTTGGAATTCATTATGGTCATGAAACCGAAGGTTTCATTTCATGCACCTTCAGGTGTATTTCTTTCACATATCCCGACGGCGAAACGCCCACGTGATTTTTAAACACTCTGCTGAAATAATATTCGTCGCAAAATCCGCATTTGTATGCTATCTCACCAATGGAGTCATATCTTCCCACCAAAAGTTCGCAGGCAAAATCTATTCTTTTGGAAATCACATATTTGTTGGGAGATTCACCCAGAAACTTTTTGAAAAGTGTCGACATATATTTATAACTTATTCCGCACATTTCACAGAGACTCTTATAATTTATATCATTCTCAAAAAAATGTTCATCAAGATAGTCAACAGCAGGCTTTATTATCTCAAATTTTGAAGAATCGGCATATTGGTAATTATCAGCAAAAATTTCTGCAAGAATTTCATACAGAACAGACATGACATTATAGTAGCATCCGCCTTTTTTGCAAATCCACAGTTTCTCTGCCTGAATGAATAAGTTTTTTATGTGACTATTCTTCGAAAAATTCTTCACAATCATTTCATGGGGAAGCTGTGAATCAGAGGTGAATCCTACAATAATGCCTTCGGCAGGTTCTGTAATGTCCACTCTATAGCCCGGATGCTCTTCTTTATCAGTTGAGGGCGGAATGAATCTGATATCCCCTGCGCGCTCCCGTTGGGTTTTGTCACCGTAGTGAACCAAAACATCTCCGCTGAGTTTATAAATCAACTCATAATTTGAAAAATTGGCTGTGGGAAATTTCATATGAGGAGTGTTTGGATCATCGGATTTACGGAATATGTAGTTTATTTCTTTTATTGAAATTTTTTCGCAATTGAACATATTATAACATCCTATACTAATTTATTATCTTGAATTTTACCATAATTCCACTTACAATTCAATATTTTTGTTCCATAAAACACAAATATGCAACAAGATACATTCTAATCACCCCAAACATTTGATATGATAAACACGAGGTGATTTGTATGACTGAAAGAATAAAAAATATGGCAGACTCTGTTTTAAAAGAATTTTTCTATCCCGAAAGCAAAGAATGCATTTATGACAGGATGGATTTGCTTTTGCCTGAAAGGATACTCCAGACGAAAAGGGTTTGTGACTATATGAAATCCCAGGATGTTCATATCCCTGAAAACGCAATGTTTGTAGGGCTTCTCGGTTTTGATAAATGTCCGTATCCCACAGACTTTTCGCTAAAATCAGGGCTACATCACACAAATGAAATGTGGAACACATTTTCTGAAGATGAAAAGCATATTCCCATTGAAAACCTTAAATTTTTTGGCTATCAGCACGCAACTCCGAACTTTGGAAAAGTTATCAGAATCGGTATTGAGGGGTTAAAAAAAGAAATCTCGGAATCTATGGAAAAGTTCAGAGATGACAGTGATAAAACTGAGTTTTTAAAGGCTTGCCTCATGTTATGCGACGGTATTATCTCTTGGCAGGAAAAATGTGCCAAAGAATGCAAAAAGGCTTTTGAACTTGAAAAGAATCCCGAAAGAAAAAAACAACTTGAAAAAATGTATGAAAATGTAAAAAGAGTTCCGCGCCATCCTGCAAGAAATTTCTACGAGGCTTTGCAGTGCCTGTATTTCTGTTTTGATTTTATGAGAGACGGAATCGGACTTCCCGACAGGTGGCTATACAAATTCTATCAGGATGACATAAAGGCCGGTGTCATCACAAGAGATGATGCAAAGGAACTTTTGCAGGAATGTTTCATAAAAATTCAGGGTGCATTTGACTATAATCTCCCAAATTCAAGAAAAGGCGGACAAAGTCATTTTTCCGTGGGCGGTTATACCGTAGACGGCGAAGACGGTTACAACGAACTCTCCGACCTGATTATGGAAGCTTTGATGGAACTTCCCCTCTATGTTCCCCAGATATCTTTCAGATGGACAAAGAAAACCCCCACTTCTGTTTTAGAGCGGATTATGGATTTTGAAAGACACGACAAAAACAAACGCATTGCATTTGCCAATGATGAGGCAAAAATCAAAGGTCTTATGAACTGCGGCATTCCGTGGGAAAAGGCTGTGGACTATTCAATGACAGGATGCAACCTTATCACTCTTCCGGGTGCCATGTGGTACGGATGCGATTCTTCAAATCAGGCAAAACCCCTGACCGATACTCTCTATGGCAGAAAAGAAGATATATTAAAGGCAAAAACATTTGATGAGTTTTATGAAATATACGAAGAGGAACTTCATAAAACACTAAAAAGAGCAATGGAAATTGACAACCTGCAAAACCTTTCCAGAGCAAAAGATGAATGTATTTTGGGAAGTTTGTTTTTAGACGGATGCATAGAAAACGGAGTTTCCCTCACCAAAGGCGGTGCTCTTGGAATCAGCGAACTTGGCGGTGGCGCAGGTCTGATATGCACCATTGATTCTCTGACTGTTATAAAGCAACTGGTTTTTGAAGAAAAAATAATTACCATGGAAAATCTTCTTGAAGCCCTTGAAAACAACTGGAAAAACCATGAAGATATGCGAAATCTTATTTTAAACAGAACAAAATTTTTCGGAAATGATGATGAAATGTCCGACGCTATTGCACAAATGGTGACAACAAGCACTTTTGAATTTGCAAAAGACAAAACCGACGTTTTCGGGAAACACTATCTTGCAAGCACAACCCCCGGATACAGAGAATATGAAAAATGGTTTGGTGCCACATCAAGAGCTACTCCTGACGGAAGATTTGACGGAGCGCCTTTTGACTGCATCGGCATCGGTCAGACAAACGGCAAAGACAAAAACGGACTTTCTGCCCTTTTAAATTCCGTTGCCAAATCTGATCCGACAAAACATTTCAGCGGTGTGACCGTAACCAATATAAACCTTGATTCTGCACTTATATATGACGAAGAAAACTTTAAAAAGACAGTTAAACTTGTGGAAACCTATTTTAAAAACGGCGGATCACAGTTGCAGATAAACTGTGTCAGCAAAAAAGATCTGATAAATGCAAAAGAAAATCCTGAAAAGTATAAAAACCTAAGAGTCAGAGTCAGCGGATTTTCTGCATATTTTGTTGAACTTGAAGAATCTCTTCAGGATAATATCATTGCACGGACACAAATACATTAAAATCAGCGAAACAACATTTTGCACTATGGGAGGAAATCAAATGCACGCACTAATTTTTGACATAGAAAGAAATTCTTTTGTTGACGGACCCGGAATCAGGACAACCGTTTTTTTCAAAGGCTGTAATCTCAGGTGTAAGTGGTGTCACAATCCCGAAAGCCAGAAAAAAGAAAAGAAAATTATGTTTTACAAAAACAAATGCACCCTTTGCGGAAGATGCCAAGATATTGAAGAATTTGACGAAAACTTCTTTTGCTATAATGATGCAAGGGAGATTTGCGGAAAAGATTATACAACCGATGAAATTTTAAAAATCGTAATAAAAGACAAAACTTTCTATGACAATTCCGGCGGTGGTGTAACCTTTTCAGGAGGAGAATGTATGCTTCAGACAGATTTCCTTTTGGAAATCCTGAAAAAGTGCAAAGAAAATGGAATACACACCGCAGTTGATACCGCAGGGCATATTCCGTGGGAACATTTTGAAAGGGTTATCCCTTACACCGACCTTTTTTTGTACGACATAAAATCTATGGATTCTTCTGTTCACAAAGAATATACAGGTGTTTCAAACGAATTGATACTTGAAAACCTTTCCCGCCTTTTAGACTCAAATGTTCCCCTTTGGATAAGAGTGCCGGTTATCACGGGGGTAAATGACACAGAGGAAGAAATGGAAAAAATCAAAAATTTTGTTTCAGGAAAGGAAAAATGCGAAAAAATCGAACTTCTGCCCTATCACGCCATGGGCGAACACAAATATGAAGCCCTTGGAATGAAGAGGGAAGAATTTGAAGTTCCAAGCGAAGAAAAAATGCAGACACTTAAAAATATTATCGGATTTTAACAGACTGTGAATTGACAGAGCACGGCTTAAGCAGTTGCGTCAGCATCCGAACCCGTTTTGGGTGTGTGTTTTTACGCCACTGCTTTGTTAAAATACTCGCAAATGCGTCAGCATTTACTGTGTTTTTGCCTCGCATTGCCGCAAAAACACTACACCGAAAATTCTTTGAACCTAAAACAAGATAAAATTGTTTGTTTTTCAAGGCGGAAGGTCGCAGGAATACTGACGTATTTCAAGACCGACAACGAAGGAAAACATCTATTTTACTTGTTTTGGGCGAGTTCGGATACTGACGCAACTGCTTAGAAGTCACAAAAAGGGGGTGTAAATTAATCAATATCATTAAGTTAAGAGGAGCAAGTTCATTTAATGAGCTTGCCCCCTTTTTTTTATGTAAATATTAAAAATTATTTCGAAAAAGACTTGACAAATTTTGAA
>SVJK01000066.1 GCA_015069015.1 Oscillospiraceae bacterium | reverse complement strand
CGATTTGATGCAGACGAGATTGCAAACCACGCTATGACCATAAATTATGAAATAATATGTGGAATCGGGAAAAGAGTTCCGAGGGTGTATGTGAGTAAATGATTATGATTAAAAAGGGAAGATACAAACATTATAAAGGCAATGAATATGAGGTCATAGGAATTGCAAAACATAGCGAAACCATGGAAGATATGGTTGTGTATAAGGCTCTTTACGGAGACGGAGAAATCTGGGTAAGACCTCTTTCCATGTGGAATGAAACAGTCATAAAAGACGGGAAAGAGTATAGAAGATTTGAACTTGTCAAATAAAAATATAGAGATTTTAAAAGGTCATAGCAATTGCTATGACCTTTTATTATTATAAAAACAGTCTAATTCCCATTTTAAGGGGTTTGTATCTATGTATTCCCATATTTTATGATAATCTTTTTCACCGCGTATTATGTGGTCGTGAAACGATTGCTGAAAAAGCCTTTTTTTAAATGGTTTGAGTAGACCGATTTTTACTTTGCGAATATATTCATTTGTAACCATTGTTTCAAACCATCTCATTACATCATGTAGGGAACGACCTGTGTGTCGTTCCTTTATTACAACAATAATATGAATATGGTTAGGCATAATGACATATTTATCAATTTTAATATTATTAAATTTATTCTCTGTTTCTTTTAGCCACTTGTGAATAATTCTGTTTTGTTCAGGCGGAACGACACATAGGTCGTTCCCTACATTTTCTATTTCAAATATATGTTCTCTGTTTTGTGTGCATATGGTAACAAAATATGCTCCGGGTAGGGAATAATCATATCCTCTTAACCTCGGGGATTTTCTTTCCGGAAGTTTCATAAATATTTACTCTTTTCAAAAAATATGCTAAATCCGATTATTTATTGTTGATATAGTCCGTATCCTCTAAAAGATTTTCTCCCTTTGCCGCACTTGTTGCTAAAAAATCACATCTTTCGTTCTGAGGGTTTCCGTCGTGTCCTTTTACCCAGCAGAATTCAATTTCGTGAATGTTCATAAGTTCAATTAATTTTTCAAAGAGTTCCCGGTTTTTGACTTTTTCCTTTTTGGAATTTATCCAGCCTTTTTTCTGCCAGGATTCGATCCAGTTTTTGTTCACCGCATCAATAAGGTATTTCGAATCACTCCAGAGTTTCACCCTGCATGGTTCTTTCAAAGCAGAAAGTCCCTCAATTGCCGCAAGGAGTTCCATGCGGTTATTGGTGGTACATTCATACCCTCTGCTGATTTCCTTAAACTGTCCCTTGTAGGAAAGAATAACACCAAATCCGCCTTTCCCGGGATTGCCACTGCAGGCACCGTCGGTATATATTGTAACTTCTTTCATTTACGGAGTTCCTCCTGAAAAAATTAATATTTCAAAACTCTCTTTTTTTCTTCGTTTGCTCTCTTGAGCATAATTTTATCAATGACAGAATATGTTGAAAAAACGATAATCAATCCTATAAGAGATACAAGAACAGTACCAAAAATCAAGGCAGCGAGGAACGGTATATACAAAAGAACATACAGACATCCCCAAAGGATTGCACCGATAACAATGGTTATAAAAATGTTAAGCGGAACTTTTCCAAGAGCAAATATAAAAGAGTTTTTAAGAATTTTTGAAAGTTTCAATTCAAATGTTACCATCATGGTATAGATGTAGAAGTGTGCCCATGTGAAAACTATAGTAATAAGTGCCACAACGCCCGATGCGAGATATGGCATCATATTTCCCATCTGTGGCATATCCTGTGGCATTATAAACATGTAGAAGTTAAATGCAACATAAAGAAGGGTGTAACAGATAAGGTCAATTGCTGCCATAGCGGTGCCTTGCTTGAAATTTCTTTTATACTGGGTCCAAAAATCGCTCCATACCCATGCATGCTCTCTTCTTTGCATATTTCTTAAAACATACACAAAACCTGCCGTTGCAGGACCGGTTACAAAAACTGATGCAACAAGAACAATAATGCTGATGTAATCGGGATTTATCTGAAAAAGAGGCTCTTTTCCAAAGTTTGCGGTGTTGATGCTGACAGAAAAATAAAGCCCGAATAAAAGGGGAATGAGGGTTAGAACATATGTGAAATTGAGTTGAATCAGTTTCGTAAATTTTGTACCAAGAACTTCAAAAAACAGGAAAAACCTGCGTTTTTCAGGTGCATCTTTTGAAATTCCGGGTCCCGGTCTTGATTCTTTTGTAATAAATTTTGCCATCATAAAACCTGCTTTCCTTTTAATTCGTTAAAAAGAATTATAACACAACAAAGAAATAAAATCAATTAAATTATCATAAAGTTTTTATGGACAACTGTTGAACTTACTATAGGCAGTAATATTATGATGGTAAACGGTGAGTCAAAAGAGATAGATGTTGCTCCTGTTATTGTGAACAATCGCACCCTCATTCCGCTGAGAGCATGCTCTGAAGCTTTCGGACTGGAAGTGCAGTGGAACGAGAAGGCGGGGGTTGCCAAAATAATAAAGCCTGTTTCGGTTGTTTCAAGAGATGGATACGGCGGATATGTATATGACAGTAACGGACGTGTTTGGTTTGAACAAAAGCGTAAAGTTGATGCCCGTTTCAAGAAAGATTTAGAACCTGAAGACATTAGAAGTGAAACATATTATAAATATGATGAGTTTGGAAACTCTGTTGAAGAAACAGAGATTTCCGGGCTTGCCGGCGGTGGTGTGATAACCAATAGAACAATTGCAAATACATATGATAATAAAAACAGGCTGATAAAACAAGTTATCACCAGAACAATAAACCAGGGAAACGGTGACATACCTCTGGGGAAAGAGACATACACAAGGGAATACAATGAATACAATCAGATAACACGCCTGGAAGATTCGGACGGGTTATATAAAACCTGGACATACAATGAAAATGGTCAACTTTTAATTTGCGAAACAAATTCACCACCGGGAATTTTGGAATATAGGTACGATGCAAACGGCAACGAAATATATAAAAATGATTCAAAGGATATTTATGTGTCTGAATATAACGAATTGAACCAAAAAACAAAAACCAGCGTATATTTTTCGGAAAAAGGTATTACCGAAAAGCCATATTCTACATATGAATATACATATGATGAGGAAGGTCGCCTGATAAATGAGGCATACAATTCTCTTTCTATAGGCAGCAAAACATACTATTATAACGAACTGGGCTTGCTTGAAAAGACCGTGAACGCAGCCACCAACGGAGCAAAAGCGGTAATTACCACCGTATATAACTATGACGATAACGGAAACCTGATATCCGAAGGTCAGCTTAGTAGTGACGGAAGTTTATTTATCACCTGTGAATATGCAGTGGTCTACAGATAAAACAAAAAAGAATATTAACGAATAAATATGGACGTACATTAATTACCGGAAGGCGGCAACTAATGTACGTCTTCCTTTTTGTCAGAAGCATTTTTTCCACCTCTTGACAAAAAACCATAAATAGTGTATTCTATATAATAATGATACTATATATTGGGGTGGTTTAAGAAAATGGCAGCAAAGAAAAAGGAATATTCAAATGAGAGTATATCCCAGCTTAAAGGTGCAGACAGAGTCAGACTGCCCTGCTGTTATATTCGGTTCTGACGGCATAGAGGGCTGTCAGCATGCTATGTTTGAAATACTTTCCAACTCCATTGACGAAGCAAGAGAAGGTCACGGCGATATAATAGAAATTACAAGATTCCTTGATAAGTCAATTGAAATAACTGACTACGGCAGAGGTGTGCCTGTTGACTATAACGCAGTAGAGGACAGATTTAACTGGGAACTTGTATACTGTGAACTTTATGCCGGCGGTAAATATGATAATAACAACGGCTCAAACTATGAATACAGTCTCGGTCTCAACGGTCTCGGTGCCTGTGCAACCCAGTATTCATCAGAATACATGGACGTAACCGTATACCGTGACGGATTCAAATACGGACTTCACTTTGAAAAAGGCGAAAATGTGGGAGGCCTTTCAAAAGAACCCTTCCGCCACAGACATACAATGACGAAAACACGCTGGAGACCTGACCTTGATGTTTTCACAGACATAGACATCAGCGCAGATTTTTATCACGATGTTTTAAAAAAACAGGCAATAGTAAACAAAGGTCTTCTTCTGAGATTTAAAAATGAAATTTCAAAAGGCGAATTTGAAACAACTGACTATAAATATGACGAGGGTATTGTTGACTATGTGAAAGAACTTTCAGGCGACAACCCCATGACTGATATAAAATATATTGAATGTGAAAGAACAGGTCGTGACCGTGAAGATAAACCCGATTACAAGGTTAAACTTTCTGTGGCATTCTGTTTTTCCAACAAGGAAAATGCCCTGGAGTATTATCACAACTCAAGTTTCCTTGAACATGGAGGTTCCCCCGATAAGGCAGTAACCAATGCCTTTGTATATCAGATTGATAAATACTTAAAGCAAATCGGCAAATATAATAAGAACGAATCCAAAATAAACTTCAATGATGTAAAAGACTGTCTTGTTCTGGTGTCAAATTCACTTTCAACCATGACAAGTTATGAAAACCAGACCAAAAAGGCAATCAACAACAAGTTCATTCAGGAAGCGATGACAGAATTTCTCCGTCATGAACTTGAGATATATTTTATTGAAAACAAAGTTGAAGCTGACAAAATTGCCGCACAGGTTCTTATCAACAAAAGAAGCCGTGAACACGCGGAAAAGGCAAGAGTCAACATTGCAAAGAAACTCACGGGAACAATTGACATCAATAACCGTGTTCAAAAGTTTGTTGATTGCAGAAGCAAAGACGTTTCCAGACGAGAAGTATACATAGTGGAAGGTGACTCGGCCCTGGGCTCATGTAAGCAGGGAAGAGATGCGGAATTTCAGGCGATAATGCCAATCCGCGGAAAAATCCTCAACTGTCTCAAAGCAGAATATGACAAGATTTTTAAAAGTGATGTCATTGTTGACCTTATGAGAGTTTTGGGGTGCGGTGTTGAAATAGAAACCAAGCACAACAAAAATCTTTCCCTTTTTGATATGGAAAATTTAAGATGGGACAAAATCATCATCTGTACAGATGCCGATGTTGACGGATTCCAGATCCGCACACTTCTTCTTGCGATGATATATAGACTTGTTCCCACATTAATAAAAGAAGGAAAAGTGTATATTGCCGAATCTCCTCTTTTTGAAATAAACTCCAAAGGCAAAACCTACTTTGCCTATACCGAAAAAGAAAAAGCAGACATTCTGAAAAAACTTGACAACAAATGCACAGTTCAGCGTTCAAAAGGTCTTGGTGAAAATGAGCCTGAGATGATGTGGCAAACCACAATGAATCCTGAAACAAGAAGACTCATAAAGGTGAACACCGAAGATGTAGAAAAAACCGCTGAAATGTTCGATCTTCTTTTGGGTGATAACCTTAGCGGAAGAAAAGATTATATAGCCGAAAACGGACATCTCTATTTAGAGATGCTTGACCTTAGTTAAAGGAGGTGCGAGAAATGAATCATACAGATATGAAAATAACTGATACCCTCAGGGAAAATTATATGCCCTATGCAATGAGTGTAATCATTTCCCGTGCTCTTCCCGAAATTGACGGATTCAAGCCCTCACACAGAAAACTTCTTTACACAATGTATAAGATGAATCTTATAAAGGGGCAGAAAACAAAATCTGCAAACGTTGTGGGACAGACCATGAAACTCAACCCCCACGGTGACGGTGCCATATATGAAACAATGGTGAGACTCACAAGAGGTAATGAGTCGCTTCTTCATCCCTTTGTGGATTCCAAAGGAAACTTTGCAAAACACTATTCAAGGGATATGGCATATGCCGCATCAAGATATACAGAGGTAAAACTTGACGAAATATGCAGTGAGGTTTTCAAAGATATTGACAAAAACACCGTTGATTTTACAGATAACTATGACGGCACAATGAAGGAACCAACACTTCTTCCCGTAACTTTCCCCAATATCCTTGTAAATCCCAATCAGGGTATTGCCGTTGGTATGGCAAACAACATATGCAGTTTCAACCTTGCAGAAGTTTGCAAAACCACAATTGCATATCTGAAAAATCCAAAATGCGACATTTCAAAAACCCTGATTGCTCCCGACTTTTCAACAGGCGGTCAACTTATATATGACAAAGACGCACTGGATCAGATATACAAAACAGGAAGAGGAAGTGTGAAACTCCGTTCAAAATACCGTCACGACAAGAAAAACAGCGTGATAGAGATTTTTGAAATTCCCTACACAACCACCGCCGAGGCAATAATAGATAAGATAATAGACCTTATAAAAATAGGTAAAGTCAAAGAGATCACCGATATCCGTGACGAATCGGATAAAAGCGGTCTCAAAATCACACTTGACATCAAAAAAAGCACTGATGTTTCTCTTCTTATGAGCAAACTCTTTAAGATGACATCTTTAGAGGATTCTTTCAGCTGTAACTTCAACATTCTCATAGGCACAGCGCCCAAAGTTATGGGAATTGCGGAAATATTGGAGAACTGGACAAAATTCAGACTTGAATGTTTAAAGAGAAAAATCAAATATGACATTAACAAACTTACTCACAGACTTCACCTTATGGAAGGTCTCAAACAGATTCTTCTTGATATTGACAAAGCCATAAAAATCATCAGAGACACGGAAAAAGACGAAGACGTTGTTCCAAATCTTATGAAAGGTTTTAAGATAGACGAAATTCAGGCGGATTTCATCGCGGATATAAAACTGCGTAACCTTAACAAGGAATATATCTTAAAGAGAATTCAGGACGTTGACGACCTCAACAAAGAACTTGACCGCCTTGATGCTATTTTGAAAGATGACAGTGAAATCAAGAAGATTATAATTGATGAACTCAAAGATATTTCCAAAAAATTCGGAATCGAAAGAAAAACAGAAGTTATATATGAAGACGAAGTTGAAACCTTTGACGAAAGCGCGGCTATAGAAGACTATAACCTGAGAATATTCCTGACAAAAGGAAACTACCTCAAAAAAATCAGTCATGTGTCTCTTCGTTCAAGCGGTGCTCACAAACTCAAGGAAGAAGATTATATGCTCTGCGAATGGGATTCAACCAATAAGTCTGAACTTATTTTAATCAGCGACAAACAAAACGCCTATAAAATAAGACTTCACGAAATTGCGGACTGCAAGGCAAGTGAGCTAGGGCACTACATTCCAAACATCATTGAAATGGAACCTGACGAAAAAATTGTCTATGCAATTCCGACTCTTGATTATCACGGCGACCTTCTTTTTGTTTTTGAAAACGGAAAAGGTGCAAGAGTTTCAATGAAATGCTATGAAACCAAGACAAACCGAAAGAAACTTGTCAATGCCTACTACGGAAAGTCAAAACTTGTGGGCGTGAAGTTTATTGAACAGGAAGAGGACATCGTAATATACAGTTCTCTTGATAAAATTGTCATCTTCAACACATCTCTCATGCAAACCAAAACCACCCGTGACACAATGGGTGTTGCTCTTATGAATATGAAGAAAAAAAGCACCCTTGCAAGAGTGGAATATCTGAAAGATGTGAAATTTGCCGATCCTTCATATTACACCGCAAGAAATATTCCGGCTTCCGGATATTATCTCAAAGATGATGACTATGAGGATACACAACTTAGTTTGTTCTGATGCTAAAGGAGGATATTTTCAGATGAAAAAGTCATTGAAAACGATTATACTCGCAATTTTAATTTTATCAGTTGGATTTACCGGAGGGTATTTTGTTTCCAAAAGGACAGATGATGAGAAAGCTCAGAATGAAACAGTTGACATAGGTGAACCCGGCAAGAAAAAGACAGATGACAAAGAAAAATCGGGTAAAGAATCCAAAAACAATGATTATGAAGAAGGTACGCTTTTTGTATATCAGGCATCGACAGACGAATCTTCACCACCTTCAAAAGAAGAAGAAATAGAAGCTGCGGTTTCCATAATGAGAATGAGGCTTGATGCACAAGGGCTAAATGAAGCAACTGTAAATGCCCGTAAAGAGAAGGAGAAAGCTTTGATTGAGGTTTGGATTCCCAAAATCTTAGGACAGAAACGAATAGAGAAGATGTCCGATTATCTTAGTAAAGCCGGCAACCTGTCATTCAGAGATGCGTCAGGTAAAGAGCTTATAAACGGAACCCACATTTCCGGTGTTACACCCATTATGAATCAGGATGGAAACATTGTCGTACAACTCATGTTTACCCAGGAAGGTCAAAAGCTTTTTGCCGAGGCTACAGCTGCGAATGTAGGAAGACATATAGCAATATATGTGGATAATGCTTTGATTTCAAACCCTAATGTTAATGAAGCAATAAATTCAGATACTTGTATTATTGAAGGTGGTTTTGATGATGAAAGTGCGAAAATGTTGGCATCTCAGTTGAATTCCGGTATTTATCCCTGCAACATTGATCTTGTGTCTGTTGATCAGATATCAGAATAATAAACGTAAAAGATCAGGACTGTAAATTACTTCTTGCGAATTAATTTACAGTTCCTTTTTGTTTGTTGAAATATATTTGGGAAGATATGTCAATAAACAGGTCATATGGACAATTGATTTTTTGTGGTAAAGAGGTATAATTATTCTGGAATTTCGAAAAGGAGTTTTGGCTATGAATAGTACGGATATCATAATTTTTTCAGGACAAAGCAATATGCAGGGGCAGTCAGAAGCATTGCCAAAGGAGAATCTTCCTGTGGAGGGGGCTACGGAATATCGCTATGGCGGTGATATGCTCGTTCCTCTTAAGCATCCTGTAGGAGAGTCTCTTGATGACAACGGAAATATAGTTCTTGGCATAAACGGTGATTTATGGAAAGAATGGGACAAAAGTCAGGAAAGCGTGGAATGGCTTCTTGGAACAAATGCTCTTTTGTCTTCCACCGAGGGGAACGCAAATCTTGTCCCTTTTTTCTGCGACTCCTATGTTAAAAAGACAGGAAGAAAATGTGTGGCAGTTCACACTGCCAAAGGCTCAACCACCATATCCTATTGGCTCAAAGGCGCAAGAGGCTACAAAATAATGCTTAAAAAAGCAAAGGCAGCAATTGAAAAAGTCAATCCCGATAACATATATTTTGTGTGGCTTCAGGGAGAAAGTGACGCCCTTGAGTCAAGAAGTTTTGGGGATTACAAAAAGGATATTGAAGATTTGAATGATTCCCTCAAAAAAGATCTTGGAATTGATAAGTTCGGAATCATTTTAGTTGGAAGATTCACAAATGATGAAAGGGATTTTGAAATAATCGAAGCACAAAGACAGGTGTGCAAAGATAATTCTGATTTTATTATGCTCACAGAACTTTCACAGACACTTTTGAACGACAAGGAAAATGTTAATCCTCACGCAAATGGTCATTTCAGTCTTAAAGGGTTTGAAAGGCTCGGAAAAGATGCGGGTGAAACCCTCGGAGCATATGTGAATGGGTGTATGAAGATATGAATGCAGTTCTTATTATATTTGTCGTAATTTTTTTAACTGTTCAGAATATGCACACCAAAAAGTACATACGCAAAAATGACGGTAAAGGGCCTTTTATATATGCAAGTATATCTGCCCTTGCTGCCGCAATAACTTTTGTGATTCTCGGTGGGGGAAACCTGGATTTCACGTGGGACACTTTGGCATATTCTGTTGGATTTGCACTGTCCTACTCCCTTTGCAATATTTGTACATTTTGTGCCATACAAGCAGGCTCTCTTGCTCTCACATCCCTTTTCACGTCCTATTCTTTGATCATACCCTCAATGTGTGCAATTGCGCTTTTTGATGAACCTGTAACAAAATGGCTTATAATCGGAACAGGTCTTATGCTTTTGTCTCTCACTTTGGTAAACCTCCCCGAAAAGGGAAGTGGTCTGAAAGTAAGTTTCAAGTGGTTTTGGTTTGCATTTCTCGCATTTGCGGGCAACGGTCTATGCTCTACAGTGCAGACAATACAGCAAAGAACCTTTGATGGGGCGTATAAGAATGAATTTATGATTGTTGCTCTTCTCATTTCATCTGCCATATCTGCAATTTCGTCAATTGTTGCCGAGAGAGGCACAATCATAAGAAGCATTAAAACAGGTTCGCCTCTTGCAGTTGCAAACGGCTGTATAAATGCCTTTGTAAATCTTTTTGTAATGATGCTTGTAATGACAATGAACGCATCTGTTGTATATCCTCTGATTTCCGTTGGCGGAATTGTTTTAACAGGCCTTGTTTCTGTTTTGGTATACAAGGAAAAATTGTCTGTAAAACAGATTGCGGGAATTGTGACCGGAGCAGGAGCAATTGTTTTTCTGAATATGTGAGTTTAATCGGACTGGCAAGCTAATGCATCAGTCCGATTTTTGTATAACGAAAACCACGCGATAGTCGCGTGGTTCAATAGAGGTTAACCGATGAGTAATAAATCCTCCGATTGTGATATAATAGTTTTGACCTGCCAGTCAAATATAAAACACAATCGGAGGATTT